>JAJZIF010000346.1 GCA_021810735.1 Acidobacteriota bacterium | reverse complement strand
GATCGGGGAGAACGGGCTGTGAAGCAGTTGACCTGGGCCATCCTGGAGCGAGCGCTGCAGGCGGAGCTGACCACGCACCTGGGATATGAGAAGCACTCCCCGGAAGGCCATAACAGCGGCAACAGCCTTTCGCAATCAGTTGGAACGTGAAGGATATTCTGTTGCGTTAATCAATGCTCGCTTCGTCAAGCCGCGCGATACGGATCTGCTGGAGGAATACGCCCGCCGCGTCGGGTTGATCGTCACTTTTGAAGATCACGTGCTGATGGGTGGATTTGGCAGCGCCATGCTCGAGTATCTGTCGAGTCGCAACCTGCGCGTGCCCGTCGTGCGGATCGGCTGGCCCGATGCCTTCATCGAGCATGGCAAGGTCGATCAATTGCGCGAAAAGTATGGCCTCTCCGTCGAAGCGGCGCTAGATCAATCGCGCCCATTCCTGAAATCCCTCCCCCGCAAGCGCTTCACCGTCACCGGCTGATCGTCGCCCGCACCCTATCCCAAAAAATCAGATGTGGATCACGCGGTGCCCAACAAAACAGCTCCTCGATGAAAAAGTGCTAGATTGAAAGCCTACATGAGGCGATGATCTTTGGAGCAAATAGACCAACATATTACGGAACATCGGGCATCAACCGCCGAAGAATTTTGGGAGGTTCTTTCCCCGCAGAAGTATTTGTTCGGGCCTCGCGAAAAAACTATCTTTCGAGGTCAAGCAAATGAGACATGGAAACTCGAGCCGTCTATACTTCGAAACAACGACCATCATATCTATTCTTCTCTTCCCTTATATTTCGATCGAGGTCGGAACAATCTGACAATTGAATATTCGCGGAGATTTATGCTTTATGAACATTTGTGCCATGCATGACGGCGGTTTCAAATCTTTGCCGCTTCGCCGTTACCGGCTGATCGTCGGCAACCTACTTCAGTCGCCGCTCAGAGTCGGTTCGGTTTCAGGACGGGCGAGAAATTGCGGCGAGTTTGCAGTCGAATTCCTGCTGCGCAGCGCGGTAAATAGCGCCGTCCCGCCCACAATCAGGTTGGCTACGATCACCGGGTTCGCGCCCATCTTTACTCCATAGGCAAGCCACAGGCAGGCGGCCGCCGCCTGCGTTTTCTTCAGCATCGATGTGCTCGGGACAAAATACGAGGCTGTCTGTACCGCGGTCGCGATCCATCCAAACCAGGCGACCGTCACTGAAGTTCTCCCTCGTATTCGGAAGCGGCGGTGCGAATCGTGAGCCAGTCCGTGCGCACCCGGTCCCAGTTCTGCAACAGGAAACCTCCCGAATTGAAGAAGGAACGGATCTGAATCGAACTCCACCCGGCGACATCCTGCAAAATCGGCACCAGGACTCCCAGCGCGTCCTCGCTGAGGATCGTGCGCTTCGCAATCTGTGTGATGAATGGGTTTTCCGAGACCGCGATGGTCAGTCCATCGAGCCGATTTACGTGCAGCATCACGTTCACGTCCGAGCTTCCATCTCCGACATAGACGATGCGGTCATGACCGAGCGCCAGCTTCGCGCGCAGTTCCTCCACCACCACCACTTTGCCGTACCCGGCTGGAACCCGGATGATCGACTGGATCTCCCCGGTGTCGGGATCGTAGCGGAACTGCGTGCCGTAGATATTCTCCGGCGCGACAATGCCTTCGAGCGCCGACACGATGACCTCTTCCGGCGCCGCAGAAACCACATAGAACGAAAAATGATAATCGTCGAGCTGCTGCAGCAGCTCCAGCATGAGCTGGATATTTTCCTTGAGGCGGATGCGCTTTCCAACTGTCGTCAGATGCTCCTTGCGCACCCGGCGGTATTCCGGGTCATGCAGAAGCAGATACGGCAGCTCCCCACCCTGTTGGATCAGGTGAATTTTGGACAATCCCGCGACCCGCTGCTCGAAATCGCCGATGCCCAGCATGTCGCTGAGGACGATTCCAGAATCGTTGAAGCTGAGCGTCTGGTCGAAGTCGCTGACCAGAAGCATTTCTCGTTTTCCGGCACTTTGTTCGCTTGTCATGTGACCTCCAGTTTTCCGAATGGGTGTCTCTGCCGCCTTCGGATCTTTCACGGTCTCAATGTTGCTATATCAGCTTGGAAGAAAAGTGTCTTGAAACTACTCTACTGAGTTTGCCTCTCGCTGTCGAGGATAATCTGCGCGCGCCTTGTGAAAATGCTGTCGCAAAAATTTTCGTTCCTTTAGAATCAATGTTATTTCCTTGCAGTATGGCTGTGAATATTGGATAAAAATCATTCCTGCTGTGATGAGTCTTGGCTCAGTTGCGTCATTTTTTCCGCGCGACCGAAAGTGGCGAGAAGCCTATCCGCCACCCCAATGGCTTGCAAAAGTTGCTATATAAGTTGTATTGTCTTAGTATGGCGGATCGCGCGATTGTCCGGGACACTCCCAAATACCGGCAAATTTTTAAGCGCTTGGCTCGCGACATTGCCTCCGGCAAATACGCGGAAGGACAGAAGCTTCCCAGCGAGGCGACTCTGGTGCGCCAGTTTGGAGCATCCCGCATAACGGTGGGCCGCGCCGTCCGCGAACTCAAAGACCATGGATTGGTGCAGCGAGTCGCGGGTTCCGGCACCTACGTGCAAACCCATCCCTCCGGAGACTCCGGCGCGCTCTTCGGTTTGTTGATTCCGGATCTGGGAGAAACAGAAATCTTTGGGCCCATCTGCCAGGGGATGGCCGCCGCGCCTGAGTCCTCTCGATACGGTTTACTTTGGGGCCAGGTAGATTCCATCGGCGCAACGAAAGAAGAGCAGGGGCTCAGCCTATGCCGTCAATTCATCGAGCGAAAAGTCTCGGGCGTGTTCTTCGCGCCACTGGAACTCCCGCATGTGAAGAATGAAACCAACCAGGCCATCGTGGCGGCACTCGACAAGGCGCATATTCCCATCATCCTGCTCGACCGCGCCATTCTTCCATTTCCCGAACCGAATCGCTACGACCTTGTAGGCATCAACAACCGGCGCGCGGGCAGCCTGGCCACGCAACATCTGCTCAATCGCGGCTGCCGGCAACTACTATTTATTGCGGATTTGAGCGCGGCATCCACAGTCGAAGACAGAATCGCGGGCTTTCGCGAGACGCTGCTTGCGCACGATCTCCCTGTAACAACGCATTCCGTGCAATGTCTGCCTTCGATTGCTAACGGCGCCTTGAAGGACATGCTGGAGTCGCTGCGCCCGGATGGCTTTGTCTGCGTCAACGATCGCACCGCCGGACGGCTCATGCAGGCCCTGCTGGCACTGGGACACCGTGTGCCGGGCGATTTCAGAATGGTGGGAATCGATGACGTGGAGTACGCGCAGTTATTGCCTGTACCTCTGACCACGGTGCGCCAGCCCTGCCGCGACATCGGTCAAGCGGCGATGGCGGCCATGCTGGACCGAATCCATCATCCCGATATGCTCCCGCGCGATATCCTTCTGGATTGTCAGTTGGTGGTGCGAGCGTCCTGCGGCACATAAGGATGCTCCAGAGAGGGAGCCAGTCTCAAGATTGGCCGCGCCCGCAGTCGCGATTTGGCGAATCGGCTCGCCATGCATGACAATATGGGCATGGTTCACAAACATTTACTGCGGCAGGCATCTTGCAGCGCGCTGCTGTGTGCCGCGGGATTTTTCATCGTCGCGTCTTCGTTCGCTCAAAAAACGTTGGTTCAAAAGACGGATGCGATCGTTCGAAACACGGACATCAACGTCAACATCTACGGGGCTTTCCCGATGACGGCAACCGGAGCTGTTCCCGTGGACAGCACGACCGGGTTGCCGATCCCGGGTACCACAGCCCTGAAGCAATCCGCCGACCCGGCACCGGGATTCAGAATTGGGGTACGCCACATCTTCAGCCCTATTTTTGGCCTGGAGTTCAACTACGGCTATAACCCTGCCATCCAGCATTTCTCTGGCGCCACGCTCAGCCAGGATGGGCCAGTGTACTCTCATGCCAAACCGCTTACCTTCGACTATGTTGCGACGATGCCGCATCTATTTCATGGCTTTCAACCATTCGCTCTCGGCGGGGCCGGATTTATTTACAGCAACATCTCCAGCTACGTGGAAGCGCCCCCGGGGGCACCCTCCGTTGCGGTAAAGCCGATCATCAATCCTGTGGCTGAATATGGATTTGGGGCCGATTATCACCCCTCGCAATTTCCCGCGATGATGTCGATGAGGTTTCAGTATCGCGGCTTGGTGGGTCATGCGCCTGGCTACCGCAATCCGCTTCTCGCCACGAATAGTTTGATCAACATTGCCGAGCCGCAGGTGGGCCTGGTGTTCAAGTTCTAGTCTTGCCTCCCCAGGGAACCAATCGTGCTGCAACCGGCCTGGGGACGACCGGCGCGGCAAACTCGCCCGGGCCAAGTCATCCTCAGCGCCATCGCTGGCTGGAGCTGATTGGCGTTCTCAAGCTGCTCAAGGGCGCATTCTTCGTGGCGCTGGGCTTTGGACTGCTGCGCATGATCCATCGCGACCTGTATATGTTTGCTTTGCAGATGGTCGAAGCGCTGCACCTGGACCCGGATCGAATCGCGATAGCCAGGCTGCTGGAAAAGGCGTCCCTGCTGAACGTTCATCGACTGAAGCAGTTGAGCGCCCTGGTTTTTATCTACGCCGCGCTGGACTTCATTGAGGGCACAGGGCTGGTGCTTGAAAAGCGCTGGGCGGAATACTTCACACTGGTCCTGACGGTGGCCCTGTTGCCGCTGGAAGCGATCAAGCTGATCCATCATCCCAATCATTGGACCCTATTCCTCCTGTTGGCGAACATTCTAATTGTCATCTATCTGGCATGGCTGGTATTGCCCCGGCGACCTTCCGCCCA
>JAJZIF010000345.1 GCA_021810735.1 Acidobacteriota bacterium | reverse complement strand
AGGTTTACGGCTACGGGGCCGACGTCTTTACCGCCAGCAAAATGCCCAATGTCATTTTCAGCGGCGAAGAATATCTGAAGTACATGAAGCGAAAAAACCTGACCATGGAGGATTATCGCGCGGTCATTGCGCAATGCACCGCGTGCGCGCTGACCGGCGCGGAACTCTCCAGGACCGGCACCGTGGTTTCCCATCATCAATCCGCCACAGCCGTCGGTATCAATGGCTGGTCTTCGAACATGCTCACCATGTACAACTACAACATCGCGCAGGGCCGTGCGTTCACTCCCGCCGACGAACAGCATGACGGCCGCGTCGTGGTCGTCGGCTATGACATCGTGGACAACGTGCTCGGCAGCGGAGACCCTGTTGGCAAAGAGATTCGCGTGGACGGCGATCCCTACACTGTCATCGGGGTTGTGGAGCGCCAGGGCAAGACGCTGGGCCAAAGTCAGGACAATTTCGTCAGCATGCCCATTACGACCTATCAGGCCGTCTACGGTTCCAACGATTCCGTTACCATTTACGCCAAAGCAGGCGGAGTAGGCGATACGCTGGAGTATGCCTCGGATCAGGTCCGCGCCATTTTGCGGGCGCAGCGGCACGATGCCGTGGGCAAGCCGGACAGCTTTAGTATCGCCACCAATGACAGTTTTGTCGGGCTCTTCAAAAGCTTCAGTCAGAGCTTTTTCGGCGTCGCTATCGGCATTGCCACCATTTCGCTGGTGATAGGCGGCATCGTCATCATGAACATCATGCTTGTCTCGGTGACGGAGCGGACCCGCGAAATCGGGGTGCGCAAAGCCCTGGGCGCGCGGCGCCGCGACCTGATGATGCAATTTCTTATCGAGTCGGCCGCCATGGCGCTCGTTGGCGGCTTGATCGGCGTAATCGGCGGGATCACCGTCGCCAAACTGATTACGCTCGTCATTGGTTTTCCCACGACGATTGCGTTTTGGTCGGTGCTCGTCAGCCTGCTGCTGGCCACCTCCGTTGGCATTTTCTTTGGTGTTTATCCCGCGCGCAAAGCGGCCATGCTCGATCCCATCGTGGCCCTGCGCTCGGAGTTGTGAGGCGATCGATGCACGGCGGTCAATCGGCGGAGTCCGCTCGCATGGCGATGTCTACCATTCGCAGCAATAAGCTGCGTTCCGGGCTGACTATCCTCGGGATCGTCATCGGCGTCGCTACGGTCATCACGCTTTCCTCGTTCATCAACGGCCTGAATGCGAACATCCAGAACTTTGTCGCCTCCTTTGGCACCAATGTCTATTGGGTCTTCCGGTTTCCGGTCATCAACGTGCGCCCTACAGCCGAAATGCTGGCCCGCAAACAGCTCACCATGGAGAATGCCGCTGCCCTCGCCAAACTGCCCCATGTCGTTGCAGTTTCTCCGCAGATGCAATACGCCGACCATTCCCTGGGCCTGGGCAATGTCGCCGTAAAGTACAAGGGCCGCAAAATCCAGCACACGATTCTGGAAGGCGACACCACCGCGGAGCCGGAGGTGGACAGCACGGAACTGACCGAAGGCCGCTTCTTCTCGCAGTATGAATTCGAGCAGCATTCCAATGTCGTTGTGCTGGGCCACGACACCGCCGAGGAACTGTTCCGCGGGGAAGACCCGCTCGGCAAAGAAGTGGAGATCGGCGGCGACGATTTCCGGGTAATCGGGGTCATGGATAAACGCAAGGAGCCCTTCGGCAGCGGCAAAAACCCCAACGACAACACGGCCTATTTTCCGATGGGGACCTTTCACAAAATCCATCCCGAGGTCAAGGACGTATGGATCAGCGTGAAGTACGACGACCCGAAGAACAAGACCGCCGTCTACGATGAAATCGAGCAGAGTCTGCGCGTTCAGCGCAAGCAGCGCTTCAATCAGGCGGACAATTTCGCCATCTTTAGCCCGGAGGCCATCACTCGCATCTGGAACCAGCTCACCGGCGGAATTTTTATCTTCATGATCGGCGTAGCCAGCGTCGGCCTGATGGTCGGCGGCGTGGGCGTCATGAACATCATGCTGGTGTCGGTCACCGAGCGCACCCGAGAGATCGGCGTGCGCAAAGCTATTGGCGCAACCAAGCGCAACATTCTGCTGCAGTTCACGATTGAGGCGATCACGCTCTGCTCGGTCGGCGGCGTGGTCGGGGTCCTCCTCGGCAGCATTCTCACGCTGGCTGTGCGTCTGGTGGTGCCCTCCATTCCCGCTTTCGTTTCCACCTTCTGGGCAATCACCGGCTTCAGTGTCTCGTGCGCGATAGGACTTCTCTTCGGCATCTACCCGGCGTGGAAGGCCGCGAATCTCGATCCGATTGACGCGCTGCGTTACGAGTAGCGTCACGCCTGCGACAATATTGAAGGCTGCCAATGCTCCTTCAACTCAGTCAGCGCATTGTCGCATTCATTCCCGCATTTTTTACGATCCTCACCATGGCGGCGCTGGCGTATTCGCTGCTGGTGTTTCGCGCCGCGCGTGCGTATACTCGCGCATCTCGCGTGGCGCTCCCGGCATTCACGCCTCCGGTCAGTATTCTCAAGCCGGTAAAGGGTCTCGACCCGGAAATGTATGACGCCTTCGTCAGCCACTGCCGCCAGAATTATGCGGGCGAATACGAAATCCTCTTCGGCGTGCACTCCATGGACGACCCCGCTGCGGAAGCCGTGCAGCGTCTGCAACAGCAATTTCCGGAGCGCAACATTCGCATCGTCCTATGCCCCAAAGTTCTGGGCACGAATGGCAAGGTCAGCAATCTCGTCCAGATGCTGGAGCAGGCAAGGTTCGATCATCTGCTGATCGACGACAGCGATATTCACGTCCCGCCGAATTATTTAACCAGTGTCATGGCCTGCTTTGCGCTGCCGGGAAAAAATCCAAAGTCTGTAGGAATGGTGACGGCGCTCTATCGCGGGCGTTCGCACGGCACGCTCGGCTCGCGGCTGGAGGCGCTGGGAATTTCGACCGATTTTATGGCGGGTGCTCTCACGTCACGCTGGCTGGAAAAAGGCCTGCGATTCGGTCTCGGGTCCACTCTGGCCTTTACCCGGCAAGCGCTGGAAGCGATCGGGGGCATGCTCCCACTGGTCGATTATCTGGCCGACGATTACGAACTCGGCGCACGCATTGCACACGCCGGTTTCCGGGTTGAGATCGCGCCAACCGTCGTCGAGACCTCCGTGCCCGCGTACCGGTTCCGCCAGTTTCTTCGCCATCAATTGCGCTGGGCGCGCGGCATTCGCGACGCACGCCCGTTGGGTTATCTTGGACTGCTGGTGACGTTCGGCATTCCCTGGGCGCTCGCCAACGTGATTTCCTCGGCGGGTTCGCTCGACAGCCTCGCGCTGCTCAGTTGCATGCTGTGCGTGCGGGTCGCCGTGGCTCTCACCATTGGCGTAGCGGTTCTTGGCGACCGCGGCGTGCTGCGCGATCTGTGGCTGCTGCCCCTGCGGGACTGCATCGCGCTCGGCATCTGGTTCTGGAGCTATGCCGATGACCACGTCCTCTGGCGCGGCGAGCGATTTTCCTTGCGCAAAGGCAAGCTGACGCGTGACTGACACGCCGCTCGCAATTGGCTCCGTCCCAGGTCAACTTCGTGAAACCCTGGCATCCAGCTATAGTAAGTGGCAGCATTTGGTTTCAAAGGAAAACCTTGTCGAGCTTGAACAATCCGGCGCCTCTTGCCCAGACCGCACCGCCCTCCACCACTTTGATCTACGACGATTGGTACCCGGCCATGCGCAGCGACCGGCTACGCGGCCAGCAGACTGCCACCACCATGCTGCTGGGCATTCCCATGCTGCTGGGACGCACGCGTGCAAAGAAGCTGTTTGCGATGCGCGACAGCTGTCCGCACCGCGGCATTCCCCTCTCCTGCGGCTGGTTCGACATGTCGCGCGTCACCTGTAAATATCACGGCTGGCAGTTCGATCCGGTAAGCGGCCAGTGTACGAACATTCCCTCGCTCACTCCACAGGATTCCCTGGACTGCGGCCGCATTTATGCCACGGCCTTCCCGTGTGAGGAGCGCGATGGCTATGCCTGGGTCTATGTGCCCTCGCCCGGTTCAGGCCGCGTCCGTGCGGAAGATTCAGCCGCGTTCTCTGCCGTGCCGGAGTTGCCGAAGTTCGGCCCGCGCTTCCGCTCCGCGCACCTTTCCGCGGACCTGCCGTGCAACATCGACCACGGCATCATCGGCCTCATGGATCCCGCCCACGGGCCTTTCGTGCATCAGTCCTGGTGGTGGCGCAGCGGCAAAAGCATTCATGCTAAGGAGAAGCAGTTCGAGCCCATTCCGCAGGGCTTTCGCATGTCTGCCCATTCCCCTTCCGCCAATAGCGCGCCCTACAAACTGCTGGGCGTCTATGGTCAGCCCGTCACCACCACCATCGATTTCGTTTTGCCGAACCGCCGTTACGAAACGATCCGCTGCGGCGATAAATGGTTCTCCAGCCTCACCACTGTTACGCCCACCACCGCGACCGAGAGCCGCATCGACGTTTACGCTGCATGGAACGTTTTCTACTACGTGCCGTTCGTCCTGCCCATTGCCAAAGCATTCGGACAGCGCTTTGTGGAACAGGACCGTCAGACGATGATTCAGCAGGCGCGCGGTTTAAAGTTCAACCCCTCTCTTATGCTGATCGACGATGCCGACAGACCCGCCAAATGGTACTTCGCCCTCAAGCAGGCGCGCCTGCAAAGCGCGGCGGCCGGCGAGCCATTTCAGCATCCTCTTCAAGGGCCGGTCACGCTCCGCTGGCGCAGCTAGCCCTACGGAACAGTCTTTTCCAATCGAAGGATGAGCCTGAAGGGTGGGGAGTAATCGTGCTGGGGAAGGCTCCTTT
>JAJZIF010000344.1 GCA_021810735.1 Acidobacteriota bacterium | reverse complement strand
ATTGCGGGTGGAACCGTCGAAGCGGAAGAAGTTTGCGGCGCTGAGGGTTTCTCTCCAGAAGGAGCCGTTGTGGTCTGCCCGAACATTGATGTGGCTGTCACGGGAACAGCCACAATCGCTTTCACAAAATCTCGTCTGCGCATCGCAATCAGACTAGACTGAGCCCAATGGACAAGTCAATCAATCAATCCGATGGATTCTTAAATTTTGTTGGCGGCGCGTGCGCTTTACGCGGAAAAAGGGGGGAATAATGGAGCGAGTCATGAAGCGGTATGCTTTTATCCTTCGGTTGCGCAAAGGCGCCGCGGAGGAGTATGAGAAGGCCCATCGTGAAGTGTGGCCCGAGATGCTGGCGCTACTTAAGAGCGCGGGCATCAGCGAGTATTCCATCTATCGCAGGGATGAGTTGCTGATCCTCACGCTGAGAGCGATGGACTTTGAGGCTACCTGGAGCCAGATCGACAATCATCCGGTCAACCTGCGTTGGCAGCAGGCTATGGCGCCATTCTTTGCGCCCATGGAGGGATTGCGTCCTGGCGAGCGATTTCCAATGATGGAAGAAGTCTTTTATCTTCCATAAGTCACTTCATAGTGGCAAGGCCGCAAAACGGGGTGAAATGCGGAGACCCGGCGCCTGCCCTAGTTTGGATTTTTCGGGACCATTGCTCTTCACGCTATGCCGCGTAGACTCTTGGGTTATAGCTGCAAACGCAACGCCCCCACAAAGCCAAAGGGCGAATCCTCTTGCGAGAACTCGCCCCCAGCTATCCGATCTTTCGAAGATCCGGCGTTCGGTGGCCGGATCACGACATTGCCCTTCAGGAATTCCTCAGAACCCGCGAGCAGAACCCGCACGTCCCGCGTCCTTCCGTACCTGCATGTCGTATGAGCTTTCTCTCTCCGCCTGCTGTCTTCGGTTGCCCGAAGTGAGTTTCGTTGCCGATCCCCTAGCTGGCTTCGATTCTGCTCTCTCCTCTGAAAGATTTCTCTTCCGTTGCCAATGAGTATTGCACGGAAATTTCTCGGTTTTCCGAATTTATTTCGGTGCAAATCTCGTCCATTCTGTGCAAAAACAGCACAAATCCTAAACAGCTGCGAGACGAGGATTTTGTCTGCCAGGTTCCTTCTATCACTACGGTCGGGAACCGCGTCGTTCTCCTTCTTTCGCAGTGAAGCTGCTGTCAGCGGCGGACAGCCCAGGCCAGCCCGTCAGGTCCGCCGCCGGCTGAAATATGGCCAGCGACTTTCAGCGTGCGCAGGTCGATGACGGCAACGTAGTTGTCCGGTCCACACGAGACAAAGGCGCGCGCACCATCCGGCTGTACCAGCACGCCGCCGGAACCATGGCCAATGGAAATGCGTTTCACGACCTTGCGTGTGCTCGCGTCGAGCACGACCAACTCCGGCCCACTCGATACCAGCACCCTCTTCCCATCAGGAGTGAACTTGAGCCGGTTCGCACCCCTCACATCGACCGTCAATGTATGAACCACCTTCTTCTCGGGGTAGTTGATGATAGAAATGGTGCCGTCCTGCGCGTTCGCGACCCAGATCTCTGTACCGTCTGGTGAAACATCGAAGCCTTCAGAGCCATTGCCCACGCGCACTATGGTCTCGTTCCAATCGGTACGAGCCATCGGACCGCCGCGTGGCCCCGACGGCCGCATTCCGCCAGCAGAAGGCGGATGTGTTCCCGGCGGCGGTCCTGGCATTCGGACCGGCTCTCGGTCAATGATGCTCACCGTCCCGGAACTGACATTCGTGGTGACGATGTGCTGCCCGTCCTTTGAGACATAGATCATGTGGGTACGATTCTGGCCGGTGCCGAGAATCCAGTCGACTTTATGACTGGCTGGATCGTATCGCGCAATCGCTTTGGCCGCTTCTGCTGTGAACCAGGTCTTGCCGCCCACAAACATCAGCCCGTGAGGGCCGCGCAGGGGGCCGAGGTCTATCGATGGAAGTGCTTTTTCATCGATCAGGTCAACAACTGCGAGGGTGTTGTATGCGCCGAAGCCATAGTTGGAGACGTACGCCGTAGAGCCATCGGTCGAAGCGATCACCTCGTGAGGATCGTTGCCGACCGGCACTTTCCCAACAACTCGCAGGCTGGAAGCATCGACGATGCTAAGGGTATGGTCCTGCTTGGAAAGCACGAGCAGGGATGCCGAGGGTGTGCTTTGAGCATAGAGAACGCCAGTAAAACCAAGGTAGAGAATCGGGACGGCCGCGCGTAAGAAAACTCTCATCCGCTGAGCCTACCTCCAAATCGCAACCGAATGCCACAAGAAAAGTAGTGCTGAATGGTCATGTAGCTGGCGCAACCAGCGCGTCTCGGGAGATCAAGCTGCCAGCCAGTCACGACAACGTTGCCGGCCGACTTTAGGAGATCCATCCCGAGATCCCGCTCCCTGTAACGGCTTGCGTGCGTTCCCTGGGCTGGGTATCTTTGGGAAGCAGACTCAGCAATTTCGGAAAGACATCCATGGATATTTTAAAGCGGCTTTTCGAGCAGCATTTCCAGTTGGCCGTTGAACACGCACAGCCTCTACAGGGCCAGCTCGGTGGCTCGGGGCGCGCCATTGTCCGGCTCACCGGCGGAGAATTGAGCGCCATCGGTATTGTGTATCCAGTGCGTGAGGAGAACGTCGCTTTCCTTGAGTTTTCCAGGCATTTTCGTCGGCACGGATTGCCGGTGCCGGAAATTTATGCGGAGGATTTGAGCCAGGGCGCCTACCTGGAAGAAGACCTGGGCGACACCACACTGTTCGAATTTCTCGGCGAAAATCGTACTGGAGAGGCGATCGCTTCGCCGGCGGTGGAAGCGTATCGCAAAGTGGTGGCCGTGTTACCGCGTTTCCAGGTCGAAGCTGGCCGCGATTTGAATTACAAAGTGTGCTATCCGCGCGACAAGTTCGATCGCCAGTCCATCGCCTGGGACCTGAATTATTTCAAGTATTATTTTCTGCGGCTTGCCGGTCTACCCTTCAACGAACAGGCGCTGGAGCATGATTTTGGCCGCTTGACGAAGTTTCTGCTCGGCGCTAACCACGATTATTTTCTCTACCGGGATTTTCAATCGCGCAATGTGATGTTGCGCGGCGGGGAGCCGTTTTTCCTGGACTACCAGGGCGGCCGCAAAGGCGCGCTGCAATACGACATCGCGTCTCTGCTCTACGATGGCAAGGCCGATCTGCCGCCCGAGCTGCGCCAGGAATTGCTCGACTACTATCTCGACTGCCTCGCCGGTTGTATCGAGTTGGACCGCGAAGCGTTCATGGAGCACTACTACGCGTACGTGTACGTCCGTATCCTGCAGGCGCTGGGGACGTATGGTTTTCGAGGCTTTTACGAGCGCAAGGCCCATTTTCTGCAGAGCGTGCCGTACGCGCTGAAGAATTTGCGCTGGCTGGCGGATCACGTCAAGCTGCCCATTGCCCTGCCGGCGCTGATGGATGCCTTCCAGGGCATGTCGCAATCGGAGAAACTGCTAAGTCTCGCTTCTCCCGCAGCGGGGTTGACGGTGCGTATTTTCAGTTTCTCGTTCCATCGAGAAATGCCCACCGATGAGTCTGGGAACGGCGGCGGATTTGTCTTCGATGCCCGCAGCCTGCCAAATCCTGGACGTGAAGAACAATTCCGGCTGTTGACCGGCAAGGACGCGGCGGTGATCGACTACCTGAATCAACAAGAGAGCGTGCATCAGTTTCTTGCAAGTGCGCTGTCGCTGGTGGATGCAAGCGTGAGCCGCTATCAACGCCGCGGTTTCAACAGTCTGATGGTGTCGTTCGGCTGCACCGGAGGCCAGCACCGCTCGGTGTATCTGGCGGAGCAGTTGGCGAAGCATTTGCGTGGCAACAGCGGGGTGGAAGTGACAGTTCGGCATGTCGAGTTGGAAAAGATGGGCCGATGAAGGCGATGATTCTGGCCGCTGGCCTGGGTACGCGTCTGCGGCCGCTGACAGATGACCGCCCGAAGGCGCTGGTAGAAGTTGGCGGCCGCACGCTGTTGGAGATTGCCCTTACGCGGTTGCGCGCCTTTGGCATTCGCGAGGTGATCGTCAACACGCATCATTACGCAGACATGATTCTCAAGTGCCTGGAAGCCAACGACAACTTCGGCATGAACATTGAAATTTCTCGCGAGGAGATCCTGCTGGACACCGGCGGCGGCCTGAAAAAGGCCGCCCATTTCTTTCTTGAAGACAGTGTGGACTCGCAGGAGCCTTTTATCTTGTACAACGTCGATGTCATCAGCACCATCGACCTGCGGCGCATGATGCGATTTCATACAGAACAGGATGCTCTCGCCACGCTGGCGGTTCAGGACCGGGAGACTTCGCGCTATCTGCTCTTCGACGAGCATGGCAAGCTCTGCGGTCGTCGAGCTGGGCGCGACGGAAGCGCTGAAATGGTGCGTTCTGCCCGACAAGCGCAGGCCCTGGCTTTTTCCGGCATCCACGTCGTTTCGCCTCATCTGCTTACGAAGATGGAAGAGGAAGGCGCTTTTTCCATCATTGCCGCCTATATGCGTCTCGCAGCCCAGGGAGAAAAGATCGTCGCCTTCCGTGCGGATGAATACTACTGGCGCGATCTGGGCCGACCAGAGAATGTACTGCAAGCCGCCCGGGATATGGAGAGTGGGATATACTCGGCAACTTGACGGAGCACCAAAGGGATTCTCCGGCCAAACCGCTCTCCGTCACGCAGCGCTGAAGCAGCGGCAATTCCATGGATTATAGCCGATTTACAGATACTGTAGTTAAAAATGAGATGAGTCATTCTGAGCGAAGCGAAGAATCCAGAGGGTGACGGCGGCAATGACCAGGCGCATATCGTCTGGATTCTTCACTCCGCTG
>JAJZIF010000343.1 GCA_021810735.1 Acidobacteriota bacterium | reverse complement strand
CTACCAACGGGATTACGGCCTGCGCCCCCCAGATCGAACACCAACTCTGCAAACCGCTGAATCGGCCTTGGCAAAACGCTATGCCCGACAGACTCCTAGTGCGTCTCCGTCGCCACCGCTGCCGTTGGCGTAGCGCCTCCCGGCGCATCGTAGGCAACGATCTGCTTCAACGTGGTGTAAGGAAGCGCGGTGATCGGCACCGGTCGTCCGTTGACAAACAGGGTGGGCGTCTGGTCCACGCCAACCTCGTTGCCAAGTCTCACAGAAGCGGCAACAGTGTTCGCAGTCGCAGGCGTGGAGGCGCAAGTGGCGACCTGTGACGCATTCGCCCCGGCCTTGGCGGCGGCGGCATTGAGAGTTCCGTCCGCATCGGTCCTCAAAGCATCCTGCGTATCAAAAACTGCCTGGACATATTGGAAAAAGGCAGCGTTTCCCTTCTCCTGCGCCACGCACACACCATACTCCGCGGCTTTTACTGCCTGCGGATGGATCGTAGGTAGCGGAAAATACTGAAAGACGACATGCGCGTTGGGAAAATCCTGGACCAGCTTGTCCATCGTGCCGGCTGCCGCTTTGCAGTCCGGGCACTGCAGGTCGGCAAATTCCACCAGCATCAGACTCTTGGAACTGGAGCCTCGATACGGGCCGACCGCGCCTTGTTCCAGTTTTTGTTCCACCGCAGCGAAGGGATGAGGGCCAAATGCAACAACTGAGGTACCCGCAATCGCATGATTGCCGTCGGGTGTCACAAAAAAGATCGTCGGAGATGGACCGCGCGAAACGCCCTGCTCGCCTACCAGAATCGTGACGCGACTGACGTTTGGAGCTTCGGTGGTTTGAATGCCCATGACCTGCCAAACTCGATTCGGGTCATAGCCCCAAATCTGCTTCAGGAATGCATTGACTTCCTGTGTCGTGGGAGAGGGCGCGGTAAAGTCCTTGGGGCTGGCGGGAGGAAATTGAAGCTTATCCGGCGGCGTAATGTTGCTCAGCGGCAACGGCGGAGGCGCGGCCGACTCTGAAGAAGCGGGCGCCTGTGAACTCTGTTGGGCGGACTGGGCGGTGGCTACCGCCGCACCCTGGACCATCGCCATTGCGATGATCGATAAAAACAACAACTTCAGTTTCACGGATATACCTCGAACGTGGAAATCATTTTGTTAAACTTGCACTTTGACCGCGATGGGAAACCGGCGACCGACCCCAAAGGATTTTTGCGTCACTTTCAAGATAGGCGCCGCCTGCTGGCGCTTATATTCACTGCGCTCGACCATGCGCAGTATGTTTCGAACCAAGGCAATATCCAGAGGCAATATGCTCGATTGTACAATTTCCTCCGCCGTTTCGTACCGCTCCACATATGCCTCAAGAATTGGATCGAGCACGTCATACGGCGGCAACGAATCGGTATCCTGCTGGCCCGGTCGCAGTTCCGCCGATGGCGGTTTTGTCAATGTGCTTTCTGGAATGATTTCCCGGCCTCGATTGGCGTATTGCGCCAGCCGATAGACGCAGGTTTTATACACGTCTCCGATGACTGCCAGCGCCCCCACCATGTCTCCGTACAGAGTACAGTACCCGGTCGACATCTCCGATTTATTGCCCGTCGTCAGCACCAGCGCGCCCAACTTGTTCGACAAGGCCATCAGCAGGGTTCCCCGAATTCGCGACTGCAGATTTTCTTCCGTGATATCCGCCGGTCGATCTTTGAGAATGGGGCGCAAAGCGCGTAGATGGTCCTGAAAGATGTCGCGGATCGGTATCAATTCCCACTGGATGCCAAGGTTCCGCGCCAGTTGCCGTGCATCCTCGATGGACCCAGGAGAGGAATATTCGCTGGGCATGCCGACGCCGAGTACATTCTCCGCCCCCAGGGCTTCGGTCGCAATCACCGCTACCAGCGCCGAATCAATGCCTCCGCTGAGTCCGACTATGGCCTTCGAAAATCCGCACTTGCGCACATAGTCCCGCGTCCCCAGAACGAGCCCCTCAAATACGGCAACATCTTCCTCTTCGTCCGGTCGGCACGCACCCGCGGAAGCAGACGGAAGATCGACGAAAATAAGATCTTCCTGAAAGGAGCCGGCCTGCGCGATCGAACGCCCCTCCGCATCCAGAACAAGACTGCTGCCATCGAAGATCAGGCTGTCGTTGCCGCCCACCTGGTTGACCATGGCCACGGGGACATGATGGCGTCGGGCGATGGCCGCCAGCATGGCGCGCCGCATGGCTCTCTTGTCGCGGTAATAGGGTGACGCCGATAGATTGACGATGAGGGTGGCGCCCTGGTGCATGAGATTTTCGACCGGATCGACTGGATACAAACGCTGCGGCCAGAAATTCTTATCATTCCAGGCATCTTCACAGATGGTGATCGCGATGCGCTCACCATCCAGTTCGTACAAGACCTGGGTCGGGGCGGGCGCAAAGTATCTCTGCTCGTCGAACACGTCATAGTACGGCAGCAACATCTTGGACTGGACGAATTCAACCCGCCCATCGCGCAGTACCACCGCCGAGTTCATCACTCGCTTGCCGGAATTTGCGGGGGCTGGCGTCGGGCATCCGCAGACAATCGCGATCGGATGCTGCGCCGTGACCGCGACGGCAATCTCCGCCAGTGCTTCCTCGGCGCGCGCCAGAAACGATGTTTTTTCCAGCAAGTCGGCGGGTGGATAGCCGCAGACGGCCATCTCGGGAAAGACGACCATGTCGGCGCCCTGTCGATCGCTCACCAGGCTTAACTCGACGATCTTGCGCACATTCCCCAGGAAATCTCCGATGGTCGGATTGATCTGGGCCAGGGCGAGCTTCACTCATCTAGTGTAACCAGCGGAGATGGCGGAAACAAACATGCAGCCATCATGGGAGTTGCCGGTCTGCAGTCCTCTGGCAAGAGATGCCCGAGGGAAGCGTGTTGCCAGAAATACGCCGCGGCGATGGCTAGGTTCCGGTTCCGCTGAGGACCACGCCCACAGTGCGGGTCATGATTTTGAGATCGAGCCACAGACTCCAATTGTCGATATATGCGGTATCGAGCGAGATATATTGATCGAACGAAGGATCCTGCCGCGCTTGTACCTGCCAGAGGCCAGTGATCCCAGGCAATACCTCCAGCCGACGCAGGTGCCGCAATTCATACAGGCGAACCTCTCCAGCCAGCGGAGGCCGTGGACCGACCACGCTCATATGCCCGGCCAGGACATTGACAAACTGAGGAAGCTCATCCAGCGAATACTTGCGCAAAATCCGGCCAAGGCAGGTGACCCGAGGGTCGCCGCTCATTTTGAACAGTACTCCGTCGCGTTCATTCTTATGGTTGAACTGCTCACGAAGACTGTCGGCGTTGACCACCATGGTACGAAATTTCCAGCAGCGAAATCTGCGACCCTTGATGCCAATCCGTTCGGCCCCATAAAAGATCGGCCCCGGCGAATCCAGGCGTATCGCCACAATAATCAATAGCAGCAACGGACTGAGTACAAGCAGAGCGCATGCGGAGACGACCACATCCAGGCATCGTTTCAATAGCTGGCCAACCACCGGGATGTGATGGCGATGCAGCGGCATGGTGGGAAATTGGCCCACATACTCAATAGGCGCGTTCCATGCGAGACCGTCATACAGATCGGGAATCACGCGCACATCGACGCCCCAGGCACTGGCCTGCGCAATGAGCCGCTTGACCACGCCGCGTTCGCAGGGGCCAGTCACAAAGATCTCATCGATAAAATGACGCCGAATCAAATCTCCCAGCTCCGACAAATCCCCCAGGATCTCCAGCGGCTGGTCGTGTCCGACAGAGTTCATGTAAAGATTGGCAGCGTCGCTGCCCTCGTGCCCTGTTCGCACAAATCCCTTGAAGGTGAAACCAAGATGGCGAATTCTCTGCAAATGGCTGCGAATCGCGAGTCCTAAAGAACCAACTCCAATGACCAGAACATTCCTGGTATCGAGGCCCTTTTCATACCGCTTGTACAGCGTAAGGCGCCAGACCGCACGCCGAACACAGAGAAATACCGTTGTCCCCACCAAAGTGGCGATAACGACGGCGCGGGAAATTGTGTCGGCGCGTCCGAAATACAGAGCGCCCGCAAGGATGAGGCCCGCGGTGAAGCACGTCTGCACCGTCAGCCGCTGTTCTCGTAACCCACTGAATGACTGCAGGGGTCCATAGAGTCCGTGGGCCCGGCTCACCAGGATAAGAATTATCGAAAAGCCCGCAAGATAGAGCAGAAGAGAAGAGGGGCTTGCCGCAAGCGGCGCGCGGCTGTCGAAGTACGAGAGTACATCCGTTTTGCGTAGGTGGGTGGCCAATGTGGCCACGAGGACAACCGTAAGTACGTCGAGCGCCATCCACAGCAGCATCACCGTGCGGGACGGACTGCGGCCAGCGGGACCGATTCCGCCTGCCTGCGGGCGCAATTCGACAAAATTATCCGAACTTCGAGCCGGAAACCAATGACTTAGATCAGGGGAAGCCATTCTGTGTCTTCTCTAATCGAGTTTGTGAGTCATCACAACCGGCAGAAGGAATTCCAAAGGGTTCTCAAGAATAAAGTCAACAGGGCATGTCCATCTTTACGTGGTCACTTGCCTGGGGAAAAAACCGGAATGCATGAAATCTTCACTTGCATCCCTGAAGTCTGTATCCAGAATTTATTTGACTGTCCTCAGTTTCAGGAACCTTCCATAGATCGCGACTTTTGGGTTAGATGCTTCCTGACCGATCGCAGTAACCCAATAATTCATTGCCGTCGTTTCCACGATGGTAGATGCTTAGCGAACGGATTGCAATGGAAATACGATCCTCCGTACCAAGAGGAATCTTGATACAAACTTGCGGCAAAGGAATGGGT
>JAJZIF010000342.1 GCA_021810735.1 Acidobacteriota bacterium | reverse complement strand
ACGGACAGGCGCAGGAAATCCGCGCTGTGCGTCACTTCGTCGCTCACGCCGACAATCTCCGCCAAGTGGGAATCCGGTTCAATCAGGACGGAATGAGCGACTGCCACGCTTCCGCCGGCGCGATGATTGACGGGTACCGGCATTAAATGCTGCACCAGCGTGCCTGTCCGCCAGCAATTCAACGACTGCGTTCCGTAGCAGATGGTAAGCAGTGGTTTGTATAGGTTATGCGCATCCTGGAGCAGCAATTCGTCCACGTTCTCCCGTGCCAGATCGGCTTCAGCGGTTTCCGGCTGCCGCGGCTGCCCATACTTCGCTGGATTCATATCCGCGGGGCTGCCCGGTAGCAAAATCCCCTGACAGCTTGTTGCAAGCTTTGCGATCGCGGTGGGATCGAGAGTGAGCGCGATCTCGACCGGTTCTCCTCCAGATTGAGCGACAGCAGCGGCGTATTGCGGCCATGCGCGCTGGTTATACTCCGTCTGAGCGAGGGTGGGCGTTGGAATTCCGATACGTGGCCGGTTGCAAGTTTTTTCCGTCACAGGGTCCTCGATTGCGGAGTCGCCGTCTCGCAAGGACTCACAGTATCCGCCCCCGCGTACCGCTGGTGCATTGCCGATATAGTATCGCGAATGCGCTGGGTGAGGGTATCGGCCATTTTGCTGGTATACCCGGCGGTCGTAATTGGCGCGCCGACGATCAGTAGCAAAGGCCGAGGATGCAGATGATAGGTATGCATGGGCATCAACTCGTGCGTGCCCACCAAGGCCATTGGAACAACGGGTACTTGTGCCCGGATGGCCATATAAGCGGGACCGCTCAGAAATGGCTGAAGTTGTCCATCGAAGGAGCGGCCGCCTTCAGGAAAAATGACCAGCGGCATGCCTGCTCGCAAAGCCTGCACGCCGCGATTCAAGCTGCCGAGCGACGAGCGCAAACGGCTGCTGTCCACTGGAATCTGGCCGGAGCGCTGCAAATACCAGCCTATAAAGGGAATCTTGAACAGATCATGCCGGGCCAGGATGCGAAACTGGAATGGCAGTTTGCTCAGTACCACTGGCGTGTCCATATACGACAGGTGATTGGAAACATAGACGGCCGCCTGCGTCTTCTGAAAATTCTCCGCGCCAATCACGCGGACCGGGCAAAGCGCAATCCGTAGCAGAACTCCAGCCCAGGCTTGAGCAATCGAGTGCTGAATGCGTCCGCTGCCATCGAAAATGGAAGTCAACAAGGCGAGGCTGCCAAACGCCGTCGTAGCCAGCAAAAATAACGGCACCAAAACGAGATAGGTCAGCCAACGAAAAAATTGACTGCGACATTCCAGGGGGGGTGGAGCCGACAATAGCGCGGAGTCCCGAACCTCCGAGGAGTGGACGTCCGGTTCTCCATCCTTCACCGGCGGATGCGGGATCGGCTCAACATCTTCCGGCATTGTTGACATTCTCTACCCCTTGCCTCGCTGGGTCAGGAGAGACTCCCGCAGCGCGCCGATAAGATATACAGAACCGGCACAGACGATCAGGCCGTCCGGCGGAGTTTGACGTTGCGCCAGTTCCATACCTGCAGACGGCGAAGTCACGCTTTCGGGCTCCACTCCAAGCGATCGAGCTACAGTTTCTAGACTCTGCAAAGCGGCTGTTCGCGGCGAATGGACCGTTGTCAGGATGACACGATCAAAGACTGGAAAGAGGATTTGCGCCATTTCCTCGAATGCCTTGTCTCGTAAGCAGCCGAAGAGCAGGGTTCGCGGTGTACGTGCCACGGCGGCCCAGTTGCTTAGCGCCGAGCGCAGCGTCCAAGCTCCGGCAGGGTTGTGTGCCACGTCGAGCAGGACTGCGGGATGCGCATCGGTTTTGGAGAAAAGCTCGAGGCGGCCGGGCCAGCGCGCGCTACGAATTCCTTCAGCGATATGCGACGCCCTGATATTGTAACTGTTATTGTTGCATAATTCACAGGCTGCAGCCACAGCCAGTGCCGCATTGCGATGTTGGTGTGTTCCGACCAGTCCCGGCAACAGTTCCACGGATTCTCCAGCGATGGTCACAGAATAGGGCCCGACTGGATCTTCCCCGGCAGAGCGGCCGGGCGGCATGTAGGGGACGGCGCTGGTGGCTTTGACTCCGAGGGCTACCGCGACTTCCCCAATTGCACGATTGGCGTCCGGTTGTTACCGTAATATGACGAGCACACCATTTTTCCGCAGAATTCCTGCCTTTTCGCGCGCAATGGCGTCGATGGTAGTGCCCAGCCATTCGGTGTGATCCAAGGAAATATCGGTAATGACGGAAACCAGAGGTTCAACAATATTGGTGGCGTCGAGGCGTCCACCCATGCCCACCTCGAGCACTGCGAGATCAATCCCATGCTCGGCAAAATAGAGGAAGGCGACAGCCGTCATCGTTTCAAAAAAGCTGGGATGTTGCGGTAGGCTGCCTTGGCGCACCAGTTGGGCTCCGGTTTCGTCCACGCGGAAATAGAGGCGGGCAAAATCGTCGTTCGAGATGGTCGTGCCGTTGATCTGGACGCGTTCATTGATGCGCGAAAGGTGTGGAGAGGTGTAGAGCCCAGCGCGATAGCCGGCAACCCGAAGGATACTCGCCAGCATGGCCGACGTGGAACCTTTGCCGTTGGTACCGGCAACGAGGACGCTGGGAAATCGCGTCTCCGGCTGGCCCAGCGCGGCCATGAGACTACGCATCTGTGCCAAATTGAATTTACGGTGGGGTATGTCCGCAGCTCCAGCAGATGCATGAGCTAGTTCGTGCCCCCGTGCATACAAACTCTCCACCGCTTGAGCGTACGACATGGATCGATTGTAAAAGAGAGTACGACTTAGCACCGTCATTTGTGCAGCATGTTACTGTTCGCGATGCTTTATTCTATGGTCAGTGCCTGATAATTCCCAACCCCGCATCACAAGACGACGATTTCTTCAGCTTTCCGGCCTGGGAGCTGCCGGTGTACTGGCGTATTCCAGCGAATACGAACGCCATCATCTTGAAATCACGCATCGCACGGTCGAGCTCGCGCGACTATCCCCAGCCCTCGACGGGCTGCGCATCGCCCAACTCTCCGACTTTCACTACGAGCAGTACACCGAGCCGTTTTTTGTCCGGCAGGTGGTGGATCAGGTGAACCGTCTGGCGCCGGACCTGGTTCTGATCACGGGCGATTATGTGAGCGAAGGACCAATGCCGTCGACATTCGGCGCACAGAGCAGCTATCGTTGCGCGGAGATCCTCGCCGGTATCCATTGCTCGCAACGATGGTGCGTGCTGGGCAATCACGACGCCACCGTGGGCCCCGCCATCGTTACCGATGCGCTGGAAACGCATGGGCTGCCGGTACTGGCAAACGCGCATGTGCCCTTTGAGCGGGAGGGTGCGCGGCTGTGGATCGCCGGTGTGAAAGATATCGGCAAGAGCGACCCGGACCTGCACCTGGCCGCGCCGCGCGGATTGCAGACGGCGAACGAGCCGGTGATTCTGCTGGCGCACGAGCCCGACTATGCCGATGATGTGATACGGCGCGGCGGTGTCGATCTGATGCTTTCCGGGCACACGCATGGCGGCCAGGTGCGGCTGCCTTTTGTGGGCGCAATGTACACTCCACCGCTGGGCCGCAAATATGTAGAGGGGCTCTTTCATCTGGAGAACGGTTTACAACTGTATGTGAACCGCGGCATCGGTGCTGTCGGAGTGCCATTTCGTTTCGACTGTCGTCCGGAGCTGACTCTACTGACGCTGCGGAGTGCTCAAAATAATGGAGCATGAAGTGTTGCGAATAGAGAGCAAAGCGCAGGGACTGCGCACGCATTTGGAGAAGAGCCAATGAAGCTGGCCGTAGCATTCGGCAAACAAGGCTTGATTCTCACGCTGCCGGACGGACCGCATTACGAAGTTTTGAAGGCACGCTCCGCATCGCCGGTGACGGATATACGGCGAGCCTTAGACGCGGCCCTCGATGCCCCCCTCGGATGCCTGCCGCTGATGGAGCTTGCGGTCGGAAAAAGAAGCGCTGCCATCTCGGTCTGCGATATTACACGGCCGGCACCGAACTCCGTCACGTTACCTCCGCTGCTGGACCGACTGCATCGAGCTGGCATTGCGCCGGAGAATGTGACGCTCTGCATTGCAACTGGACTCCACCGCGCCGCGACGGAAGAGGAGCTGCGGACCATCCTGGGACCGACGATTGCGGCAACCTACAAGATCGTCAATCACGATGCGAGGGACCTGGAACGCCACCGCTTTTTAGGGGCGACGAAGCAAGGCACGCCGGTCTATATCGATGAACGATTTATGGCAGCGGACCTGCACATCACCCTTGGATTCATTGAACAGCACTTGATGCTTGGATTTTCTGGCGGGCGCAAATTGGTTGCTCCCGGACTGGCGGCGCAGGAGACCATCAAGGTCCTGCATTCGCCACGATTTATGCGGGAGAGCAAAGCAACGGAAGGATCGATCCGCGAGAATCCGCTGCATACGGAGTTATTGGAGATCGCGAGCATGGCGCGTCACGATTTCATCCTCGATGTGACGTTGACCCGGACACGTGAGATCTCCGGGGTCTTCGCCGGGGACCCAGTGGCAGCCCATGCCGCCGGGGTGGAATTTCTGCAGAACTCGTCGATCGAGTACCTGCCGGAGTATGTCGATGCCGTGATTACAACGGCTGCTGGATATCCACTGGATCTGACTTTCTACCAGACCATCAAAGGAGTGACCGCCGTGCAGCATATCCTGAAACCCGGCGGAAAAATTCTTATCCTCAGTGAGTGCGCCGAGGGCGTCGGCTCTCCGGAGTTTGCTGCGATGCTGCGCGCATATTCGGGACCCCAGGGCTTTCTGGACCGAATCGAAGAAGCGCCGGTC
>JAJZIF010000006.1 GCA_021810735.1 Acidobacteriota bacterium | reverse complement strand
TTCGGAGCTGGAAAGTCCGTATCGGGAATTGGTGTCGTGCCGCTAAGCCCGGCAAGCCGTCGCAGCTCGAACTCCGCGGATGTGAGACGGCTCTGCGCGCTCATCCGCGAAACTTCAGCTTGGCTGACCTCCACCTTGAGCAGTCCGGCTTCAAGCGGAGCAACATCGCCCTCTTTGACCCGCGCCTCCGTCAACCTCAAAGTATCTGAATTGAAGGCCATGAGGTCACTCAGGAGCTTGACCTTGCGGCGCTCCGCGAGTACCTCGCCATAGGCTGCCCTGATCTCATAGGCCAGCTCTGTGGTTCGCCCCTGGAGTTCGGCCTCGGCTAGCCCAACCGAGAACTCTGCGACTCGGATACGCTTCCCGCGCTTTCCGAATGTCTCAATTGGCTCAGACAATTCACCGCCATATTGCTCTTCGCCAATGGTGCCAAGCGGTTTCCCGGTCGTACCATTCAGGCCAAGCGTCGGTGGTGGTCGAACTCCGGCTTGCCGCGCGAGACCCTTAGCCTCGGCAACTCGCTCCCGAACGGCGGCCAAATCCCTATTATTCGCAATCCCTGTTCGCACAAGGTCGTCGACCGTAGATACGGACGGCGGCCCCTGTTGCGCTCCCAGCAATGAAGCCGAAAGCAATAACGCGCACAGGGAGAAGACACGTCTCCCTCGCATACACATCTCCTAGATTTTCTTGAAGCGGATCGATCTCAGAAAAGTGCTTAGGAAAGTTGCGGAGGGTGGTCGATCGAAGACGGAGCAAGCAAGGGCTGCTCAACGTTCTCTTCTTGGGGGGCGGGAACGGTCAGGAACTGGGGGGTAAAATCAAGACGCTTTGTGATCACAAGATGTGCGCAGCAGCACATGCAGTTGTCGCCCGAATCTGCCGGATGATGTTTGTCGAGCGGCCTGGTGTTCGATATGTAGCAGCTCGACGATGGCACGAGGTCGCAGGCAAGCACCTCCACGGCTGTAAACAGCACGAGGAAGATTGCGGTGAAGCGGAACGCCTTGGACCAAAAACCCATCTCCCTATGATGCCATACGTCGGTGTCATTGTGTAATCTAGCGATGTTGAAGGCTCAGATGCAACGGAGCGAATATGGAAATTTCGCGGAATGGCTCTCGATCAGCTCGTCGATTCCCGCGCTGGATTTGGTGGAGTCTGCTCGCGGGTATTTTGCTCTTAATCATCGGCTTCGTCACATTCTTACCGACGATAGGGCATGGTGATGGAGAACTTCAAATCTTCTCAATGGCAGTTGGATTAATCGCTATTCTGTTTGCACTTGTCGCAATCATAGTTGCTTTCGTGAGAAGACTGATAAGAACGCGCATTTAGCCTCAAGTGCTGTTGCAGTATATCCCGCTGTCCATAGCACTTGAGTCGGAACGTATTGACCGAGATCGGACCGCTTTGCCTCGCGACGGCATCAACTGTGCGCTTGTGCGCTGACGTGAGCAGGTTGTTGTCTTGGTCTTCAAGGCCGATCGCTGCTTGACCAGCAGGTCGCGCGTCTGCGCCAAATGGCCCATCTCTCTTTGGCTGCGTTTTTTCAACTCTCTCGCTTCGAGTTCCGAATAGCCATTCGGCAAATAGCCTATGCCTGCTTGGTATTGGCCTTCGAGCACACCACGAATCATCCCCATCGTGTCCAGGCTCGTGCGCTTGATTACCGGATCGCCAGGCCTGTCGAAATGCAGGTTGGAGATGACCGCGAGCAGGGGTGGATTGAGAAATGAAGAGTAGGCGAACTGAAAGGGGCCGTGACGATGGCGCGCTACGTTGCGCTCCCGCTCCGTTCCGCGCTCCCAATTGTCCACGGATTTGAGGATTTCATCGATGAACACTTTGCCGGATTCCGTCAATCGTAAGCCTCCGTACCAGCTATAAAAAAGTCTCGCGCCCAGTTCCGCTTCGACATGATGGATTCTGCGGCCCAGTGCCGGTTGTGTCATATGCAAGCGCGTGGCGCCACGCGACAGGCCCCCTTCCTGCGCAACCACAATGACGCACTTCAGGTCGTGAATGGTCACGTCGCCCTGCATGTTGAACCCCGGCAGTAAAAAAGTAAAAGTCGAACATCTAACTGCGCAGAAAGCACTCTACGGTTATGGCCGAACCGACCCCAGCCGATACGCCCAATATTTGTTGCTTTCAATTGGGGCCATGACCGTGGAAGGTTGTTGGCTGGGGAGCCGGCGCTCCTTCAGTCGGCACAAGATCCCACCATCTTGCCTTCTCTTCCTTGGCCATTCGCACCATCACATATCCTCAGAGGCCAAACTCCTTTTGCTTCTACCAGCCCACAATGCTCCTTGCAAATTCAATTGCGCCGAAAAACAGTGCTTCATCCATTCGTATCTCAGAACTGGAACCCACTCATCACACAAACTAGCGGAAGCGCCGGGAGAATCCCCAAGCTATCCCCTCCGTCCCTTCCATCGACAGGGGACAGTCGATCTCAGTACTGGTTCTCGTAGCTGTCGTCTGAATTGAACGGGGAAGCGGGAAGCCCCTGTGCATTTACAAGACTCATCTGCGGGCTGGCAGCCCAAGCATATCTAACATAGACAGGATGTTGTACTGCTGGATTGCTAACCGTCACGGAATTCCCCTTGATTGTCGCTGAACCTATAACAAACTTGCGATCGATTCCAGCGACTTCAAAACCCACTGGGTTTCCGTCAATCGCGTGCAGCCCATCGGCGTAACCGAACCACACAGTGATCTTTCCGGCAGCCGCTATCATGTAGCTGTAAGACGGTCGCTGAACTCGGTTGATTCGCCGTACACCACAGCTCGCGCGGCGAGTGCAAGGCGGGATCCGATGTCCTGCTTATTCGGGGGATGAATATTGTTCCGATTTCCCAGATCAGCGGAGACTGCCATAGCCGTGTGCGCCAAACTAAGCGTACGCCGCTGTGCCTCGCGAACGACTGACCATGGCGACGGGGCAGCGGGTCCGAATCTGGATATCTGCACATAGAGAAACGGCATATCCGGTTGCCGCCACGCCTGTCGCCAATCGGTAATCATTGTGGCGAAGGACTTGGCATATAGAGGAGCGCGTACCGAGTCGGAATCCGACTCTCCCTGATACCAGATCACTCCCTTGATCGGGAGCGGCGTCAGCGGCGCGATCATTCCATTGAAAAGTGCGCCGGGCTGCCATGAGAGCACGTTCCTGCCTTCAGGCCGCTTCGGCGATTCGCCTCCGGCCTTTTTTAATTCGTCCTCTTCCTTCCTTTCTCTCGCGATAACTCTTAACTGAGCGGCTCGGTCATACATCATGTCAGCGGAGAGAGCAAATAGCGGCATCAAGGACGGATCCGAAGTCAGTGCACGCAAGCTTATCCAAGAGTCGATCGGCGTTCCACCCCAAGCAGAAACAATCACTCCGATTGGCACACGTTCCGCATCTTGGATATCACGCGCGAAAAAGTATCCAACCGCCGAAAAGGAGCCAACCGTTTCTGGCGAACATGCCTCCCAGGAAAAGGCGAGCCGCGCGTCGTCGAGAGGATAGTCAGATGACGTTTGCGCAATCTTCAAAAAGCGGATGCTAGGGTGATTAGCTTCCGCAATTTCCTTACCGGCGTTTTTGATTGGCAGGAGAGGGCCAAAACCATTCAATGGCATTTCCATATTTGACTGGCCAGAAGCGATCCACAGATCGCCAACGAGAATATCGTTAAAAACAACCTTATTGGTATCGTCTATTTCGAGCGAAAATGGCCCCCCCGCCTCGCCTGGTTTTAGGTACACATCCCATTGACCTAAATCGTTGGCAGTCGTAGACCCTTCCTCTCCGCGAAACTTGACGCTTACTTTCTCATGTGGCGCCGCCCAGCCCCACACATGCACTGGCATGCGCCGCTGAATGACCATGTGATCGGCGAACACCTTGGGCAGTACAACTTCTCCTCTCGCTGCGTGGGCCAAAAGCGCAAACAACATACCGGCCGCAGCCAACAGCGCACTCCTGACCCAGATATCCGATTTCTTTTCTCGATGCACATGCACTCCTATTCTGAGCCGCTCTCTGTGTTCACGCTACTGCGGGTTTGGACCGCGTTGAGGGACTTTAAAATCGGACCTGTGTCTGCACGATCGATTTCAGCTTTTGATTTCCTCAGCCTTAGGTTGCCATCCCATCCAGTCCAGCATCCATTGCCAGGAAGCTTCTGTGTTTCGTTCCGTGGCAGGTGGTGGTGGCAGGGAGCGGCTAGGAAAAGCTACAGGCTTTCCACGATAAGCATCGGCCAGTTCTTTGAACATGCGGCCTTGTGGTTTTACTGCGCCGCTGTTTGTGAGCAGCCCGAGGCTATATTCCTCCGGGCCGAACGCGAACTTGTGATCCAAGTCGTGGCTGTCCCAATAGGTGAACCAACTCACCCCTTCCTCCATCGCCGCAAGAACTGCTTTTTCCAGCCATTGCGCCTGTTCTTTATCCGGCAATGACTGGATGCAAGTATTGAATTCTCCCGCCCAGATCGGCTTCTGCTGAGTACCTGCGTACGATCGGATCAGCGCTGCCATTGACGCTAGAAGATTTACGCTTGGCGGATCCATGGCGCCCCCATACTTTAACGAGCCTGCCCACAACGGATAACAATGCATCACCGCGATGTGTTGATCGGCAACAAGGGCCTGCGGAGAAAAGGTAGCTGTCTCGAACCATGGCGCTTGGTCTACGCCATTTATATTGAGATATCCAGGCATAATGGAGTCGATGAACGAGAACATCTTCTTCATCCAAGCGTCGCCCACGCTCGGCTGTGCGCTCCAGCAAGTATTAAGTTCATTTCCTAGGTCGAAACCGATAAAATTCTCATGCGACTTGGAGACCTGTGCCAGTTCACGGATCAGCACCTCCTGAGCCGTCCACACCATGTCATCTGTAAAAAAACCATCGCCAGCGCGGTTAAAGGACGGCAGAAAGAACCAGCCGCTTAGCTGACCCGTGGAAACGGTCACGAGAGCATCCAGGTTGCGCTCGCCCATGAGAGTGAGCAGGCCGTCCAGTCGTTCCAGGTGTGGAGGGCTCACCCAATTCGGATTGGGTTGAAAATATGGCCAGATGGACTGCACGCGTAGATGGTCCGCACCGATAGCTGCAATGGCATCGAGGTCGCGCATGATCGAATCCCGATCCCAATCGTTCCAGCAAAACCACCAATTCTTGGAAGGAACATAATTTACGCCAAATCTATGGCGATCAAGATTGCCATTTGCTCTTGGAGATGCCGGAGCGGTCGCCAGAACCTCACTGCGAAGAATCGCTGGAAAAAGGGTTTGATCGAGAGCCACGGCGTTCGCGGCTGCCGCACTCATTTTTAGAAAATCGCGTCTACGCATAGTCTTTACCCAGGCACTCCGAACTTGAAGGCATCTACAACACTGGTTGGAGAGAAACGGCTTGCAGGGATGTTCTACTTTGAACTTATTCGGATATTTGCTAAGCCAAGAGTGCCGCTTACTTCACCGATTCCTTTTCAGTGCCTTCATTACTGGGCGGCTGCTGCCGCATTTGGTCGTAGATCGCCCGCATACGCTCCTTCATCTTGGTATAGCGCTGGAACGCATCGAGCTCTCGCTTGGCATCCTCCGGTCTTCCAAGCCTTCGGTATACGCCGCTAAGTTGGTAATGGGCGAGAATGTTCGTCGGATCATCCTGGAGTACCTGCTCGAGCTTCGACGCGGCTGCCGCAAAATCTTCGTTATCGATGTCCACGTTGGCGAGAGCGATCGCAGCTTCGGGCAAATGCGCGTCAATTGCGAAGGCCTTCCGGTAGTAGCCATCGGCAACCGTAAGATCGCCGTGTTCCCTCGCTAAATTTCCCAAGGCTACCGCTGAGCGTGCGTCGCGAGGATTTTGTTCCAGCGCGAGTTTGTATTGCGATTCAGCCTCTGCTCTATCCTTTGCGTCGTCCGCCAGACTGAGCGCTTCCGCAAGTTCGTAGTGGATGTCCGGCAGCAGAGGGTCTAGTTCAGCCGCTTTGCGTAGATTGGCAATCGCCCCAGGAATCTCTCGCGCCCGCTCCAATTCCTGCGCCATCGCCTGATGCATCTGAGCGGAGTCGGGAGCGACGAGCGAGAGCGAAAGCATGGCTTCCCCCGCCTGTTTTGTCGCAATCCGATACGCCGTGTAGAGGACGCGCGGATCGGTAGGTGCGACCTCTCGCAGAAGCGCGACAACGTCTGCCGCTTTGGTCAGGTTCTGCGAGGCCGCATCGATCTCGATCAAGGTCAAACCCGCCTGGACTCGGATCGCCGGCTCGGTAAGTTGAGGCACGGCAGCCTCCAAATCGGTACGCGCATCGTCTATCTTCCCCAAATACTGCTCCGCAAGACCGAGCAGTGCGTGGATCTTGCTCAGGCCAGGATCTTGTGCAACCGCTTGGCGGAGATAGGGAACGGCTGCTGAATAATTCTGCTGGAAGAAAAGCAGGACACCGAGATTTGCCTGCGCGTCAAGGTTGGTCGGGTCGGTGGCAAGCACCGCCTCTAGCTCCGGGATAGCGAGCTTCGGCTTCTTCTGGATAAGGTATTCGTGCGCTCGTTGAGCATGAAGCTGGGCCGGAGTCAGCGACTGCGCGAGAAGCACCTCCGAGGAACACAAGACAGCGAGAAGAAAAACCAGACGCAATGTCCAGGTGCGAGAGCCGGCGATTTGAGCAACCCGGAACATAGGAATGAATGCTAAGTGAACGAGAACCACGTTGGAATGATATCGAAGGAGCAGAGAGAAGGCATGGAGACGGAGAAGAACGCCGTCTCCATGCCGAAAAGACTAGAACTCCAAGTGAGCGCCTAGCTGCATGGTACGTCCGCCAACGGTAGTGCTGTTGATTTCAGTGACGTTATTGGCACTGCAGGGTGCGCCAGGTGCGGTGCAGGTCAAGCCAGAGTTTGGATTTCCAAAGCTGGGATGATTGAACGCGTTGGTGGCATCGGCGCGGATGAGGAGCTGCATGGTCCGCCAGAGGGCAAATGTTTTGCCTGCAGACAGATTGACCTCGTTGAGACCCGGACCGTAAAGGCTGTTGCGCCTTTCCGTACCGAACGTTCCGATGAGGGGATAAGCGTACGCAGCCGGATTAAACCACTGATGGATGGTGGGATGGCTGAGATGAGGGTTGCCGATGCGATTGGGATACAACGATCCGGATCCCGCATAATTGTTCGCATTTACGATGACGGTAAAGGGGTTGCCAGTCTGCGCCACGATCGTTCCCGTGGCCTGCCATCCCCCGATCACTGCGTCCACCATCCGATTGGTGTTCAAAAACCTTCTGCCCAACCCGATCGGCAACTGGTAGACCGCGTACCCCTTGAAGGCGTTGCGAACGTCAAAGTTCGAATTGCCATAATTGGCTTTCGGGTCATACGAATTTTGGTAAGTGAATGAGCCCTCATTGCCGCCCTGGTTGGCGGAGGTATCCGCTTCGTTCAGGAAGTGCGACCACGTGTAGTTGAAATCGAAGCTGAACCCGGAGGTCAGGCGTTTGGTGATGGATGCCTGCAGGGAGTTGTAGTTGGACATGGCATTGTTATAGCCCGACTGCCCGCCGATCCCCTGATACTGGGGGTACGGCCGGTCGGCGTTGCTGTCCGTCGCCGAGATTTTTCCCAGCGGGATCTGGTTGATATCCACGGCAAAGGGCAAGTTGTAGGCGTGGCTACCCACATAGGCGACCTGTCCGACCATGCTGTTTCCGAACGCGCGCTGGATGGCCAGATTCCATTGCATGATCTTGGTGTCCGGCTCGTGATACTGCGCATAGATGACGCTTTGCCCGTTCAGCGCCGCAGGATTCGTATTGGGGCCGATAAAAGGCAGATTGGCCCCGCTGGAAGAAAGGTTGACGACGGGGTGGATGCCATTCAGGTCGATGGCATTTCCGGTATAGGAAGTTTCTCCGCCCAGGGCGAAATAACCGTTTCGGCCGATGGTGTAGTTATAGACATACATGCCGAATCCGCCGCGGATGGTCGTCGTCGGTTTCGGCGCCCAGGCAAATCCGAGACGCGGCAGGACATCACTCCATACCGTCGCCTGCAGAGACCTTCTGCCATTGGTGTGGGTCGTTCCGAACCACATGGCGCCGAGTGTTCCCGTAGCGGGGTTGCGGATGGTGGGGTCGAAGCTCTCCATATTTTGATGGACTTCATTCCAGCCATGCTGGATTTCGTACCGCAGGCCAAGGTTCAAGGTGAGGTTGGGAGTCACCTTGTAGTCGTCCTGAACGAAGAACTGCGGAGTTTTGTAGCGGCCGCCGAATTCCGGAAAAACACCCGCTCCCCAGTAACCTGTGTCCCCAATCAGGAAGTCGGCATAGCTCGATCCGGTAGCGGTGTCCCCGGCATACTGCTGAGTGTAGGTATCGTTGCCGCCGAAGTTCATGGTCGAGGAATTCAGGCTGCCCCAGGCGGTGGCATTGTTGATGTACATTAGGAATTCACCCCCGAAGCGCAGGACATGCTTGCCGCGAATCATGGTGAAAACGTCGGACGGAGCGTACGTGAATTCCTTCAGGATCGCATTGGTGCCGGGCTGAAAACCGCTGTAACCGAGAATATTGATAGTGGGAAAGACGTTGGCCTTGGCGAACTGTAGTCCGATTTTCTGCGGATAGTTCTTATTGAGAGTGGTGTCTTCGAAAAAATCGAGCTCCGTGGTGAAGCCGTATCTGGCTTCATTGATGGTCTGGGGGCTGATGTTCCAGACATCCGAGACCAGCGCATTGTTGTCTTCGATGTCCATGGTGCTGCAGGCAAGCGGGCAGCCGAAGATGCTGGGGTTGAGAGCTGTATTATTCTGCTCATTGTCGGAAACCGTCAGCCGGTTGGTGGGCGAGAAGTCATAATCCAGTCGGCCAAAGTACTTGGTGATGGGATTGGATTCTGGAATGCTGTAGTAGTAGTTGTTCTGAAGAATCCCGGTCGATGGCTGAAGAATTCCTGGAACGAACCTGCCGGTGGAGGGATGGTTGGCCGGGGTGGGATAGTAGGCTTCGATGTTTCTGGCGACTTGACTCTGCAGCGCTAGCGGAATCTTGTTGCCATTTCCATATTCTGCGGCGAAGGATTTGCGGGTCACGCAAGGGCATTTCTGGACGGTGCCGTCCGGCTGTGTCACAGTGCCGGTGGGAGTGACGACCTGGGTTGTGGGATCGTATATGGTCGGGAAACCGGTGAAGTCTCCGCTCAATACGGCTGCCGTCGGGAGAGTAGCGTATCCCGAGTTGGCACCGGTGTTATTGTCGGTCTTGTCATAGTTGAAGTAGAAGAACATTTTCTTCTTCAGGATAGGACCGCCGATGGAAAAGCCATAGTTGTTGTAGCGCAGGTAGTTTACTGCCACCTTATTGCCAAAACCGTAATTGGCCGCATTCAACCCACTGTTCTGCCAGTATTCGTAGGCCGCGCCATGGAACTGACTGGTGCCGCCCTTGCTGATCTGGTTGTACTGGATACCACCAATGCCGTATTGAGCGGAGAAGTCGGAGGTGACGACCTGTAGCTCCCCGACTGTTTCCAGGACGGCCACGGCGCTGTTGGAAGAATTTACCAATGCCGTGGAAGAACCATTCAGAGAAATATTCGCATAGGGAAGATTTCCGTTGGCCGAGCCGTATTGAGATGGGTTGGCGGCGGTTCCACCCGAAGCGGTTCCGGTGACGCCGGGCACCAGGATGGTGAAGTTCTCCCAGTTCTGGCCGGTCTCAGGCAACTGGGAGAGATCCTTTGCCTCCAGCGTGGTTGACATCTCCTGCGATTCGGTCTGCAGAAGCGGGAGATCGGTATTGACCGTCACCTTCTGGCTGACAGAGCCGACGGGCAACGTGGCGTTGACAGTGGTATACCCGACGAGAACACTGACGGGTCCGCGCACCAGTTGGTTGAAGCCCTCCTTGGAGAACGTGAGCTTGTAGTTTCCGATCACGATGGGCGACGTGTCGTACAAGCCCGCACTGTCTGACGTGTAGGTTTTCGTCACGCCAGTGTCGACGTTTACCACCATTACCTTCACCCCCGAGATCAGCGCCCCGGTCTTATCAGTCACCGTACCTCGGATTTCGCCGGAGCCGCTGGATTGGGCAAGGGTGACCCTGCCTTGGCAAATCAGCAGAAAGGGAGAAATCAACACAATTAAGCGTATCCATCGGATCGTATCTTTCACGTAGAGCCTCCAAGAGTTTTTTTCAAAACATGTTTGCCTAGCCCGGTTTCCGGGGTGCCGATGGTTTAAAGGACAGAATGGATCAAGAACCACCACCGCGATTCTGTTCCAAAAAATATCGCTATTCATTCGCAATTCGGTGATTCATGGCCCCTCTTCATAACTCCTATGGAAAGGGATCTGAGACCGACACGTCGCAGTCTATGGGGTGAATGATGTAGCCTGCGTGCATCCTTTGACCCGAATGCTTTGAACAAGATAAGGGATATGCGCCTTGCCAAAGGTTCTGGAAGGTGTTGGCCGGTACTCTACAGGTGCTCGACTCGGCTATATCACAGAAAACACATATCTTAGGCTGCAAACGTACAGACGCAGGAAGGTCAACTTCTTATAAGATTTCTATACGAATAATATTTCCGCACTCCCACAGTTCTGAGTTCTATACTCGCTGTGAGGTACGGCAAGGAGGTCAAATGGCCACAAATGCTGCTCTAGATGTCCGGGAGGAACGCTCGGACTTGGCCAGAGCGGAATTGGATAGCATCCTCGAGAGCGAATTTTTTCGGAACAGCCAGCGGTGCTCGCGGCTCTTGCGGTATTCCGTTGAACATGTGCTGAACGGTTGCAAGGCCGAGGACCTCAAAGAACGGGTGATCGGTTCCGAACTGTTCCACCGGGGAACCAGCTATGATCCCGCCCAGGACAATGTAGTACGGACAGCGGCTAGCGATCTACGGAAACGCCTGGCGCAGTACTACAACAAGTTTGGATCAGACAGGAACCCCGTGTTCGAGCTGCCTTCAGGGGCCTATGCAGTCGTTTTTCGTTGGCACGAGGAAGGCTACCCAACTCAATCCACTCTGGATGTCGAGCTGGAGAATACGGTATCCGATCACGCCTCGGATGCGGCCCAAGTCTTGGCCTTCCAACCAGAGGTCGTCGGGTTTGCTTCAAAACCGCTAGCCGCACAGATCGCGCAGCGAAAGCGTGTTTCATATCGCAAAGGACTTATTTTGGATAGCTTCCATTTGCTCCCTGCTCGTTGCTGGCCTGGTGTTTCGAGCCGCGACTTCGTCTTCTGATGGTATCGATCAGGTCTGGTCACCGATATTAAGGTCAGGCAAACCCGTATTTATCTGTATAGCGGAACCCGCTGCTTGGCTCCCGTCTTGGGACTCCTCGACCGATCCCAAAGTCTCTTTCATTCAGGTGATGGATACTTTTGTTGGGGTAGGAGACGCCTATGCCCTTGCCCAGATAGGTAGGTTTCTCAGCAGGCGAGGCATCGATTGGCGTTTGCTTGCCGCGAACGATATGCCCCCTCAAGACCTCCGAAGCGGTCCGGCGGTTCTGATTGGATCGTTTTCGGATCGATGGAGTCTAAAGTGGACGGGGAAAGTAAGATTCAAGTTCGACAATAGTTCTGACTTAGCTATAGTTGATCGATCCAATCCGAGCCGAAGTTGGAAATTGCCCCATCACGCGGCGGACTGGAAAACGACGGATGACTATGCGCTCGTCTCTGGCTTTCTGAGTACGGAAACCGGTCAGCCAACCATTGCGCTGGCGGGAATCACGAATTATGGCACTCAGGGCGCGGCTGATTTCATTACCGATCCTGAATTATTGAAGAAAGCATTCAGGCTGGCTCCACATGATTGGCGCGGTAAGAATTTCCAATTTGTTCTTCATGTCAAGGTACTGGGAAACACACCAACGGTAGTAGCAGCGTATTTTTGGTAGTATCTCAGCCCGCAAAGCCCGTTCTGCATTTGGATCATCCCACAGCCATGCCGACTTCCTTGTTGTTTTTAGGTAAGAGAGAACCGCCGCTAGATCTCCTCGGGAACCACCTTAAGGTTGGCGTCGTGAGGAACCGGAAATCCCAGGATGTACTGAGTTGACCGGTCTGCTCGGCGGCGGCGCGCAGCACCACTGATTCCTGCTGGTCGGGAAACTCGGCGGGCGTGTAGTGAAGGCTTGTCACGGCGATTGGGACGGTAAAGCGTCGGCTTGGATGCCTCACGCCAGATATCGCTGTATTTGTTGCGCTGGAGAGCTTGTTCCCGGTAGTGAGGTCATTGAAGTACCTCGGGTTGTCAGACGCCGATGCACCCAGGAGCCAGGGTCCGTAAAAGTACGCGACTCGTTCCTGACTAGTGGATTCGTATCGAAGCGACATGGCGTAGTTTACCGTAATGACGTCGCCCGTTTTCCAACGGCGGCGTATGTGGACATATCCCTCATCTACAGAATATGGACTGACTGTGTTGTTAAGTCTGATAGTTAGGGCTTTTGCCCACTCCGGCTTGCGGATGCGAAGCGATGCGGGTGTTTCACCGCCGGATGTGATCGTAATCCTGATAGTGCCATTTTTGGCGAGCGATGACGTTGCGGCAGCCGAGAGGCTGGTGGTCTCAATGTGGCTGTCAATCGGCAAATCGTACCACAAGGCCCCATCTGCGCTACGGAAGGCGCTGCTTTGGATGTCTGGAAAGTAACGCAGGCCATGCAAGGTGCAGCACCACCACGCTCGCACCGCTCCGTCGCCCAGGAAGCCGGTGTCGGATAAAACGCGATGTCCGAAGTCGCCGGTATCGAACTGATTGAATGCGAGCTCGTTGAAGGTAGTGCGCTCCGCCATGACCAGATACTTTGGATCGCCCGTGACCCTCCAAAGAGAGAGATTGAGGCGCAGCCAATCGGCTTCCGCGCATCCCTCCGTGCGATGCTTGTTGGGACTCCAGCCCTCGGGAACGCCTCCCGTAATCAGCAAGTCTGGCGACTGGACCACATCCTGCCATGCGACTTCGCATTGCCGCAGGAGCCGGGTGTCCGAGGTCATCTGATAGAGATCCATTACGCCGCGCAGGCTGGTGAGATAGCCGTGGACATGATCGCCGGGACGCCTCTCAATGACGGCAGCAATCTCTTCTGTAAGTGTTTTATAGCGGGTATCGTGGGTGACCAGGTAGAGGTTGGCGAGGCCTTCGGTCTGCTGAGTCCAGCAGATATAACTGGAGGCGAAGTGCGCCGCGCCAAATTCATTGCGGATATCCTTGGAGAGCATGAGCGGACTGATGCGCACCAGGAAATTCCCGAGACGCGTGCACGCGGTGAGCACTGATTCGGAGGGCTTGTAGCGGTAGTACTCAAGCAATCCTACAAGCAGTCGGCCATTGCCCCAGAGCAGAGCCAGATCCTGGTCTGTCGGTTTCTCGTAATGGAAGTCGCTGCCGAAGTATCCGTCGGGCTTTTGCAGGGCAACGATCCTTTCGACGAGGCTATCCAAACCGGGAAGGCTGGTGTGATAGACGCGGGCAGCGGTAGCCAGTGCCCCCACGTACCTGCCTGAAAGGTCGCCGCTGTATTCGGTGAACCGGCGTTCCGGCGTAGGACGAACATCCGCAAGCAAGAACTCCTGCGTATAGGCTGGGCAGGTCCCGCTGAGGACACGCCGCAGCGTGAGTTCATACCGCTCACGCATGGGTGCATTGGTGGCAGAAGGCTCAGTGCGGCTCCTGGGTTCAACCGGGGCGAGCGATGCAAAGGAAAGCGGAGCAGTGCCTGCAAGCAGCGGAACAGCAGCAGCGGTTCTGAGGAATTTTCGTCGGTTCATTGTGGACCTTCGTACAACGTTAGGGCCTGGTTGAATTTTACTCGTTATTTCCACTTCACCCTGCGCCAATAACCCGGCAATCACGGGGCCCCTCATTCCATCGGAATGAGTTAAATACAGTTAGCTCCCACGGCACCTGAAATCAATGCGGTCAGCCCACTTCGTTCGCCTGCGACGACCCACGAAATCCGATAAAACTAATGGTGAATTACTTTACCTGCGTCAGGAGCCCTTGGCCCCGAAGCCAAGCCTCCAGTAGTCCCGGCCATAGATCAAGTGCGGGATTACTGTCGCCGAGACCGCTACCATGAGCACCGTGCGCAAAAATGTGCATTTCCACTGGCACTCCGGCAGCGCGCAGTGCTTGGTAGAAGGCGATGCTTGCATTCACAGGCACAGTCTCATCGTCGGAGGTGGCATAGATAAAACTCGGCGGAGTCTGGGGACTAACATGGAAAGTTGGGGTGTAAGCCAGCTCGAACTTCTTGCAATCTTCCGGCGGTATGCTCCGTATCACTGAGCAATAGGTGATGAAGCCGCCCTGATTCGGTTGCATGGCATTCAGCCATGGATAGGCTAGAACCAGAAAATCCGGTCGGCTGCTGGTTCGATCTACGGGATCGGATGCAGTAAGGTTCCCAGGGTCGAACAAGGTTCCGGCAACCGCTGCGAGATGTCCACCGGCAGAGAATCCCATGACTCCGATACGATTTGTCGAGATTCCATATTCGCTGGCGTGGAAGCGTACGAAGCGAATTGCACGTTGGACATCTTCCAACGGTATGGGATAGACGTACTTCGGACCGAGCCTGTACCTAAGTACAAAAGCAGTAACCCCGTGAGTGGAAAGCCAGTCTGCCACTTGGCGGCCTTCAAGGTTACTCGCTAAACCGACATAAGCTCCTCCAGGCGCTACGATCACAGATGTTCCATTCCCTGCATTCGGTTGCGGCAAGAAGACCGTCAACGTCGGCATATCAGAGATGTTTTTGCCAAGCGAGCCTGGAGCCGAATCATCCCAGAGCTGAATCGTCTTCATATCTAGGAATTCCCCGATGGACGAAGATATGGAAGGACCCGGCGGCGAGGCTTGAGCTGGCAAGTATTGTGGCGAAATAAAACTTATATACACATATGCAATGACAACGCACCACTTAAGTTCCGCACTTATCTGTCTGCGAGCAGTTTTCGAGATGCGCACTTGAGCAGGCCTCCCAATTGTCATTTACGCGTTGTGATTCGAGGCATAGTTTTACGGGGTCGGGCAAAACCGAGAAATTCCAGTTACGCCTAGATGAGAAATAGTGGGCAGATCATGAAAGATGGCTACCACCAAAATTATTCTGCCCCCGAGCGCACCGCTTTCTAGATCGAACTAGTCCTCCCGTTGACGATATTCCAGAAGTTGCTGAGCTATATACGCCTCGACTTGTGGATTATACAGCGGGTCTGAAGTCATCATCCGCTGCACAGGATATCGGGTGATTACCGTAGGCTGGTATTTATGAATCAGGGCCCACCGCTTCTGTTCTTCGGCCATGTTCAGCATTTCACTGTCATCGCGATCCAGCATGACGCCAAAGGTTTTGTGTGCCTCGAGGGTGATCCTGCTCCACTCTCCGATAAACTCGTCGAGGTTGGCTGCGACGGGCGGATACGTCTCGCATACGATGTGATCCACTTCTGGATGTCTGGCAAGCTTTACCAGATCGACGCCGCGCTGACGCCCCCAGGCTGCCCAATATTGGATAGAGTCCAGCCTGAAGTCCGGGTTTTTGATTTCCTCGTAGGGCAAGCCCCACGGGTGGAGCTGGAAATAGAGGACACCTTTCCAGATGGACTCATTCCGGTTGACGTCGTTGGCCAGTTTCGCCAGACGCCCGATCCAGTTTTTCAGGAACAGCTCGCAGGTGAAATCGAACCAGTGCTTCCAGACGCCTTCGGCACGGGGCAGGGATACGAACGCCTGGCCTGGCTGGACGACTGCCGGCACGTTGTAACCCGGGTAGTACGCAGTCAGACCGCCTCCGTTCGCCACCATTGCCGGATCATGCACGGGAAAGCTTTCTACCAGTTGATCATGTAAGTGACATCGTGCTCGCCGCAATAGGCCTGCCACAGACTGAGGACGCGGGGACTGTAGGTTGCGTTGAGCCAGTAGGGGTACCGAACATTGTTTGCCGGGTACGGGTACACGTACTCCAGGTTATCCTCGTCGAAGAAATAACCGGAGATCAGTCCCTTCATCGGCTCCATAAAGACCGACTGATACAGCGGCAAGAACCAGTCCATGGCTTCGGGATTCAAGATGTCGAAGATGGGTCCGGTGGTGGGCACGATCTGGCCATTCGGCTTCATGTAGCTGGATTGGTATTCCGGGGGCATGGGGCCGAAAGCCGGCATCGTGCTGGGGGTGACGTGGCTTTGCCAGAGGTCGATCTTGCGTGCGAGTCCGACCTGAGCAATGGTGGCATGGGCCTGGACGTCGTTGGCATTATACCAGAGAGTCGTATATTCGAGGCCGTTGACCAATTTTCCTTCGGGCGAGCCTGCAAGCTGGTCGAAAAAGGTGTTCGCCTCGGCGACCGTGCTGATTGCGCCGTAATTGGAATAGTTGTAGGTGTTCAAACCCTGGACAAGCAGGTAGCCCTTGGGCAGACGGTAGCGCGATCTTTCTCCGTCTCCTTGTCCGTCGTCAAGAAGCGTTTTAGCGGATAGCTTTCCCGCAGCAGAGAGAGCGAGAGCGGATGCTGCGGCGGTTTGGACAAAACGTCGTCTGGTCAGATTTTTCATCGTAGGTCTCCGGGTATCCCCATGAACGGTTATCTACTCGAGGTTGCTGTAATAATTCATTCCGCGCGTTCGGGTACATTGCGTTCAAGCGACATGCAGCCTATGTGCATTCTGAACACAATTGCCTTGAACCGGGATCAGATATATGCGCCATGTGAAAGCCTTTGGAAGGTGTTGGCGGGTACTCTACAGGTGCTCGACATCGCGATATCTTGCAATTGTTGAACTTACAGAGGATGTACTGAATGGGTTTTATTTCCATCGTGACCCACTTGCACACGGCTTCAGGGTTTTACATCCGAGACGGCTCAGACGATTCGCTATCGCAACTGTCTGTCGCCGCTTCCGCCACTTACTGGTACTGAAACGCCGGGGCGTAGTTACGGCGGCTTCTTTACCTTGATTGCTTCGCCTCGACCAAGTTCACCGAGCCGGAGAGAGGCAGATGCGCGGTCGAGTCGGCATCCCCGACGAAGATCGTGCGATTGCCATAGTTGGTGAGCCACCTTTGGCCAGGTTCACTCCAGTACTGGAAGGAACGTTTATCGAGCTTGATGGTCCAACGCTTCGTCCGCCCCGGAAGGAGGTAGACACGATCAAACCCGCGTAACGACCGCACGGCTTGCTGGACGCCAGGCACGTCGCGACCCGGTCCGACGTAGACCTGAGGAACGGCCGCGCCAGCCAACGAGCCTGTATTGCTGAGGTCGAAGGACACCGCGACGGTGCCGTCGGCGCTCGGCGTTAGTTTTAGATTCGAGAATTTGAACGTGGTGTAGGAGAGGCCAAACCCAAACGAAAACTGGACCGGAAGGTCGAGTCGATCATAGTATCGGTATCCGGAAAAAATCCCTTGAGTCTCCTTTGAGCTCCCATCGATTGCGCCGTTCAGTCGTTCCGGATGCGTGCCGGCCGTGTCACCGGGATAGAGACCTTTCGGCTGGTTGTAGCCCTGTACAGTGTCTGTGTTGTCCTTGGGCCAGGTTATGGTGACGTGACCGCTTGGGTTCGCCCGTCCAAGCAGGAGACGTGCCGTGGCTGTGCCGCCTTCTTGGCCAGCGTGCCACATGTTCAGCACTGCTTTGACGTTTGGGTCATTGATCCACTCCTTGACGACAATTGGCGTTCCCGTATTCAGTACCACCACCGTATTCGGATTCTTCGCCGCCACGGCCTCGATCAACTGCACTTGCGCGGGATTGAGGGATGAGATATTGCTATCCGAATGAGGGGCATAGGAAGGTACGACTTCGCGTCCCTGATCATTGACGAAGACCAACGCCATTGCCTTGCCCTGGGCAGCCGCTGCGGCATCGGCGATATCGCCCTGGGTGCGAGAGTAGGCAAATCGAAAACTCACTGCAGAGGTCGCAGCCATGCCCATGGTGTCGAAGGTGATCCTTACCTTGTGCCAACCTACAGCAGGATTCTCGGAACACCGCACGACTGGTTCGCCTCCTCCGTCCTGTAAAACAGGAGCACCGGGAGTCTTCGGAGGTGGAACTGCGCACTGCAGGTTCCGCAGACCCTTCTCCGTGTAACCAGCGTTTGTCGGCGAAACAACCACAGACATGCTGCCGTAATACTGCCCCTGGTAGAACGACACCGCATCCACCAGCGTCTTCTTGCTGTTATCAAGCGTAAAGCTGACCTTCACATCCGGCTCATTGCCGCTGTGCTGGAAACGGAATACGTATGTATCGACGGATGGAACATAGATCCAACCATCCCAGCGATAAACCTTGCCGCCCGCAAGTTGGCCCTGCGTGGATACCGTCGTGTAGTTGACCTCAGGATCGACGCGATCATTCACCAGTTTTCCGGCCACAGCCCCGGAGGATCGCTGCAAGCCGCTGCCAACGCCGCACGCGGTGCCAGCCACTGCCGACGGGGCTGGACCGCTCGATGGCGAACTCGCGAGCACGGTGCATGGCACTGGCTGACCTGTGGGTGAGTCGGCGGGCGTGAATGTGAAGGACGAGCTTTTTCCGCTGAGTGCCTGTAACTGTTGCAAAGGACTGATCGCATTGCGATCCGCGAAACCCACGGCACCTTCATTGTTCGGATTGGCGATCAAATACTCGGCGCCACCGCCGGTCAAGGCGATTCCGCCTCTCAGGTCCGAGCCTGTAATTGGCAACGCACGGCCCTCGTTCTTCAGGAGCACCGCGCCCTCCTCAGCAATTTTCTCAGTGATCGCCGCGTCGCCGTTCCTGGTTCCCACCTCTGGAACGCCACTCATGCTGCCATCAGGAAGCGGCGCGTTGCCGCTGCGGTCCGTTCCGATCCCGCCTGGATTCTTGCAGTCGGCGGCAGAGTTATCGCAACCGAGCAGCCCAAAGCGTTCTTCTTGATAGAGGACACGGGCAAGAGCCTGGTTGAACACCGACAGCGGCACGATTCCATTCGCAACTGCATTCGCCACCCCGCATCCTGTCGAGGGACAATCCGGCCCTGGAATTCCCGCCACGTGCACAGCGCCCGGTTCAGTGCAGGCTACCTCCTTGCCCAACGAGTCTGCGCACGTGCTGCTGGTCGCATCGATTCCGAAGTCCATCTCCCCGAATATGCCTCGGCCTACACCTTCCGGGTTCGACCCGTCCAGATATGTGGCAGACGGATCTTCGCGATCATCACCCTGTAGAAAGCCGAGAGAGCTGTGGGCCGCACCATAGTCTGACCCGACGAATGCCTTCGAACCCCACAGATTCCGCAGAACATACGTCAGAGTCAGAGGATTCTCGCAAGCATAGTGCGGTTCGTTGAGCAGCCAGGTCTTGGTCGAGGCCCCAGGGAAAGGGCTGGGTTGTGTAAGGGTATCTATGCGCTTCGCCAGGTACGGCGATGCCACCCGAAACTCCGCATACGAACACATTACCGACGAGGCCAGACCTTCTCTGAGAGCCAACTCGTACGGCGGAAGCAAAATCTCATGCAATGCCTGGTCCTGAACATCGGTCACCTTGTCGTGGACCGTACCGTTGTATGCCGCAAAATGCTTGAGCTGCGCCATTAGGCCCTGGCCTTGGATTCCATTGATCTGGGCGGCGGATATCTCGCCATTCAGATAGGGATCTTCGCCCGGCGTGTGGTGCCCTCGAGCCCAGTTGATAAATACATCGGTGTCCGCCTGTGGGCCTAGCAACCCAGTGACCATCAGGTTGCGCCCTTCGCGGCCTTCGACCTGACCCATGGAATTCGCGAGCTCGCGATCAAACGACGACGCCAGCATGACCATTGATGGCAGCCCCGTCGTCCGCCCGGCGTTCGGGCCGGACATGATGTTGAGTCCAAGCCCATCGGAGAAACACAACGGCATGATCCGAGGTGTCGTCACAGTCTTGATGGCCACATTGGCCAGGCTGTGACAGGTGGTATTCGATCCTTCGTGCGTGGATAGCAGCCGCGACGCGTTCGCCAACTCCTCCACCGTAGGGGGATTGTGCGGTTCCAATTGTGAGATCAGGCTTAACACTATCGGCGAATACGGCGCCGCTGGATCCTCTGGGGGCGAACTCTTGGCCGGAGGCAACACCACTGGCAGCGCGTACGGCACTCCCTCATTCCCAGCCGTGGAACTCTGTGCGGCCGAGTTGGCCGGACGTGCCAATGTAAGAACTATTGCAGCGAGGATAATCAATCCGGCTTTAAGCGTATTCATACTCATGCAGCCACACCCTCGGCAGATCGGTTCATGTCATTCCTCTCGGAGCGTGGTGGAGGGCTACTCGGCAGGCGCGCTGATCGCGCCATGCACAGAACGTTATAGGATAGGTTGAAAACTGCTGAACCAACAGATAGCCACGGGACGGATGGCACCGCGTTTCTATTCCTTCGTTAGGAAGCAATTGAACGGGTAATTAGTTATTGTTCCGCAATAGACAGGTCAAAAGCGAATGTGGCGCTGGTTTTGGGCAAAACGTCATCTGGTCAAATTGCCACCGTAGGTCCCCTAGCTAGGAATAGGTTTCCGCTCGAGTTCGAGGGACACGGAGATTACGCACATTCTCGAACACGACTGGCTTGAACAGGGTGAAGTATATGCCCCTTGTAAAAGCCTTCGGAAGGTGCTGTCGAGTACTCGACAGGTGCTCGACCGAGCTATATATTTGAAACTGCGGTACTTAGAAAATGACCCGTGCGTGGCATGTAGTGTGAAAACGCCACAGCTTGTGCCCATGCACGCAGTCAATCGGTTCGCTACGTGCCATCTTCCGGAGCACTTTCAGATGATGCCGATAATGGCCGCAGCTGCCCCGCTATCGATTAGGCGCTCAGAAGCGTCACCATACATAGCCATAGCGCGATGACGCGTTCGCTCAAACTTCGTTCGCTCAGAGTTCGAGTAAGTATCCTCCGGCAGAGCCGGAGGCTTTACGGTTGCTGGCCCCTCAAAGGGGCCTTTTCGCAACCGTTGAACGCAAAAGCAAGAACAACCGCAAAAGCGCCGAATGCAAAACCATGTATTACTCCCGGAATTGTCAAACTTCTACTGCCTCCCCGGCAGAGCCGGGGGGTCTCCCGTTTTGACTAGAGCAGATTGACAGATAGTGTAATCTTTTTCTGGCGAGACTTCAGCGACACAGACGGGAATGGCGAGAGCCTTCGAGGATGATTTGCGGCGGAAATTTCTAGCGGCCTATGATCGTGGTCGACAGACGGTGCGGGAAACAGCGGACAACTTTGGGGTGAGCTACGGTTGGGGACGCAAAGTCATCGACCAGCGCAGGCGCAATGGGCAGGCCGAGCGGGTGCGGCACCGGCCAGGGCCACGGAGCCGGCTCACGCCGGAACTGCATGGGGCGCTGGGTGGGTGGCTGGACGAGCAACCGGACCGGACGCTGGTGGAACTGGAGCGCCTGCTGGCCTCCCAGTATCGGGTGCGGGTCAGTCCTTCGCTGCTCTGCCGACTGCTGAAAAGACTGGGACTGCGGCGGAAAAAAAGTCGCTCCACGCCCTCCAGCGGGACACCGAAGAGAACCGGAAGCGGCGGCAGGCGTTCGTCGAGCGCATCGCCACGATCGCGCCGGAAAGGTTGATTTTCCTGGACGAAAGCGGCGTGACCACGCAGATGACGCGCACCTATGGACGCGCCCCGCGTGGGGTGCGCATCGAGGAAGCCACGCCACAGAGCCACTGGAAGATGCTGACCATGCTGGGCGCCATGGGCCGGCACGGCATGGTGGCCATGATGACCATCGAAGAGGCCACGGATGCCGACATCTTCCTGGCCTATCTGGATCATGTCTTATGTCCCAGGCTGCAACCCGGCGACGTAATCGTGATGGACAATCTCAGCGCCCACAAGGTCGATGGCGTGGCCCAGCGCATCGCGCACTGCGGGGCGGAGTTGCTCTACCTGCCGCCCTACTCTCCCGACCTGAATCCCATCGAAAAAGCCTGGGCGGAGCTGAAACGAATCCTGCGCTCGGCCAAAGCGCGTACCGCCGAAGCGCTCGACCTGGCGATCACTCAGGCACTTCCAGCCATCACCCCGGAAAACGCCCAAGCTTGGTTCCGGCTCTGTAGACTGTAACTACATTAACTGTCAATCCGCTCTAGGGCTTCTATGAGCTGCTTTTCTGCTTGTGAGGCGATCTCTTCCAAGCCCGGATGATTGGCCATCTCGACCAGCTTTTGTGAATTCGCCGCAGCGATATGAGTTTTGCCATCCGCGCCCTCTTTCAAGGTCACGTTGCACGGAAGCAGGACGGTGATTCGCGGCTCGATCCGGATAGCTTTGTAAGCCAGCGTAGGATTGCATACACCGAGGATGACCTCCTTGGGTATATCTACGCCGAGCTTCGTCTTGAGCGCATCGGAAATCTGAATTTCGGCCTGGACGCCAAAGCCATGGCGCGCCAGCACTTCCTTCGTATGTTCGAGCGCCTGCTCGAAGTTCATATCCAATTCTCCCGAATGTCCAAATCCGAACGATTTGAGTTCCATTTCAATTCTCCTGGAATATAGGATGTGCTGGCTGTTGGCGGCCAATGAAACATGCTCAATACCCCTTGTACGCCTGGTTGAACTTTGGGCGAGGCATGGAGTGGATAAAGTATGCGACGTCCAACGCATTTTGCGGCGTCAGCGTGCCGGGATGATTCTGCGGCATGTTGCGAATGAGAAAAGCGGCCATCTTCTTCGGATTATTCATGCCGGCACCATTGTTATAAGAGTCTTTTCCCCAGACAGGCGGCAGGACCGGAGGAACCCCTGCGCCGTGAATCCCGTGACAGGCCGCGCATTGCGCGGCGTAGATCGACTTACCCTTGGTTGCATTTCCAGTCAGATCGGGAAGTTTGACGAAGCCTCGGCCCGCGTATGATTTCCCCTTAACGCCTCCGCGAGAAAGCCAGTCAACATAGGCCGTGAGCGCCTTCATCTCCTCACTGTCATTGGGCAGAGGACGCCCGTTTTCACTTCTCGTGAAGCACTGCTGAAATCGTTCCTGCATCGAGATGACACGACCTGCGCGTTTGTTGAATCGCGGGAAGATATTCGCTATGTCGACCATCGGCGCGGAATACGCGGCGGTCCCACTCTGAAGATGGCAGTCGCTACAGGCCAGCCGGTTGCCGACATAGGCGCTGGCGTACTTTGGGGTCTGGTCGAAGATCAGTTTGCCATGGCGAATCAGTTCGCTTTCTCCACCTTGCGGGAGACTCGATGTCTGAAATGGAGATTTTGAAGGAGCGGGAGCCGCAGTGGGCCGCGGCCCGGAACAGCCAGCGAGGTAGATTCCCATGACGCAGAGAAGGCCCCATTGAGCCAGGATGCTTTGATTGCGAAGCTGCATGTCGCCCTCCCTACTGCGTTTCGTTACCTGCCGGGCCGAAGCCATACTGACGATAAATACTCTGCGCGTCAGCGGACTGCAGATAGGACACCCACTGAGCGGCAGCTTGTGCGTGCGGCGCATTGGTCAGAACTCCCGCCGCGTAGACGGCAGTCGTGTTCTGCGCCGCGGGAATTTCGACCGAGGCAATAGGATTGCCGATCTTCTCCTGAAAGCGCGCCTCGGATGCCCACGTGACTCCTGCATCCGCCTGACCGTTCATGATTCGCATCGGTGTCTGCCGGTGGTGGATTTCGGTCAGCATCGTTGTCCCATCCGCGACCTTGTGCTTGTATACGGCCTCATACAGGGCGTCTCCGCCGGCTTTGCGCAACGAGTCGCCAATCTGGTTCGCCACGCCCTCCCATTGCGGATTCGGCATGGAAAGTCTCACGTCCGGACGTGCCAGGTCCGCGAGCGAGGCGATATGCCTGGGATTGCCTGCCGAAACCATGATGGCCAGGGTGTTGGTGGCGTATTCGGTGACGCCTTGCACCTGATGATGCGCTGCCATCTCATGCAGCACGCGTGCGCCTGCTTCATAGACATCCGGCTGGACCTGAAGCGTGAGATTACCCAGCGTCAGCGTCCCGCCCCCCGCCATTTGCTTGCGCAAAATGCCAGGGGGTAGCGTCTCGTAAAAGATATGGCCCGCGAGTTCAGGATGCAGCTTGACGAAACCCGCCACGAGTTGCGGCAGCACGAAGAACTGATTGCCACCGATAAAGAGCACCAGCCTGGCATCCGCCGTATTTCCGTGCAGGTCGGGCACGTTGTCGATGTCCGGCACATGGAATTCATAGCCTTTATTCGTGGCTGGATTGTTTGCGCCTCCGCTCCACGGCGGAACCGGCTGACTCTTGCGCTGGGCATTTGCAGTACACATCGTTCCAACTCCGAGAATCATAAAAACAGATATTGTGGGAAGCCTCATCATGCCTGCTTTTTTCACCGATTTAGACGGTGATATAGGTGTAATGACCTTCTGCCTGCAGCAAAGCTATGGCGGCAACCATGGACGCGACGACAAGCACCTCGGGAATCGTATGCGCCAGCATCTCCTTGACGATCTGCTCGGGCTGCTCCGACAGATGGTTATGCTCGATCAGCGCACGCGCCTGTTCTTCGGTCGCGGTATGGCAGCTCAGGAATTTCACCCTGCGGTGTTGCAATGCCTGGATGCTCTTGTCCTGATAGATGGAGTCCGGACTGTCGGGGTTTTGCGAAGCATATTTCAGCCCGGTCTTGCTGGCATAAAAAGGATTTTTCACAGCGGGCTGACCAGTGCTTGGATCGTCCACTTTGAGCCATGCGCCGATTCTGTACTTGTTCCAAATGTAGTCGTCATAGTTGAGCATGTTGGTTGGCCCATGCAATGCGGCGACGACTTTGATTTGGTCCACCGGAATGCCGAACCCGAAGTGAAGGCCGTTGAGCGAGTTCTTGATGTTGTTGAGGAATTTGCCGTCTCCTATAGGGACCACGTCGTAGACCTGCTTGATCCGCTTCGGACACTTGACGACCTTATCGAACTCCGAGAGTTTCCAATCGGAGGTTGTGTAAACAAGCTGGGCGTGAGCATCCGTGGGGACTACTCCGAGTGCGCCCAGAGCGGAGATACCTGCGGCAGCGGTAGTGACGAACGATCTACGGCTCATGTTTTTCATCGGCTTCTTTCTGTGGAGTGGATTGACTGCCAGAATCTTCTTTCTCTGTGCGGGACGGCATCTGCGACTCGATTCCAAGATTGGCGAGAAACTGAAACTTAGGCTGTTCGCTGTGCCGCCGGAATTCAGGCGAACAGCGGCGGCAAATGATAAGAACGAGTAGAATCAGCGTCGCTGAGCCCAGAATGTATGCGGTCATTCGGTTCCCTCCATCCCCACTGTGGGAGACATGGCTGGCGTGGGTGCGACCGGCAACGAACCGGAATAAAACGACCGCATATAGTAGGTGACCGCCTGTACCTCGGCTGGGTTCAGCAACGGCCACGATGGCATGCCGCTGCCCGGCACGCCATCGTGAAGAATTTCAGATGCGGCCTCATAAGAAGGCATCATTTCGTGGAAGTTCGCTGGCCGGGGTAGCATTCTCCTGCCGTCCGGCCCGTCTCCAGAGGCGTCTTCCCCGTGACAGCGGGTGCAGTGCGTGTCGAAGACCCTCTTGCCAGCCTTCTCCAACGCGTCGCCCGCCGCGTATTGCTGGCTCGGAGGCAGTTCACCGCCCCGTCCGAGAGAGGCTACATAATCTGCGACGGCCCTGAAGTCAGTGGCAGGCAGCGTATTCCAGGAAGGCATGGATGATCCTGGAACACCGACTTCAAGCGTCTTCCAGATAAGGTCATCGGAGAGTCGAAATCCAGCAATGTTGAAGGCCACTGGCCTCAAATTTCTTCCGCCGACCGAGTGGCCATTTGCCTTCTCGCCGTGGCAACCGGCACAGTTCGCCAGAAATACTTGACGGCCTTCTTCGATGTCATTTGCGGGTGCCGCGACCGGTAAGACGTATGTCGGCTTGGCTTGAACTGGAGAAAACTCCGCTTCCGCGCGTCCAAGCGTATTCAGAAAAGCCACCAAATCCCGCGCATCCTGAGTGGGGCGGTCCGGCGAGCCATCGAACAGCCAAGGATAGGAGGGCATGACGGAGTCCGGCACGATATAGCGGGGGTCATAGAGGTGCACAAGCTGCCAGTCGACTGGCCTTTTGCCTGCTTCGCGCGCAAGATCGGGACCGACGCGACGCGTTCCCCACATTTGTGGATATTGCTGTTGCGTCTCCCATGCCTGCGTTGGCATACC
>JAJZIF010000341.1:1164-4910 GCA_021810735.1 Acidobacteriota bacterium | reverse complement strand
CCAAAAATCGTACCTTCTCCTTCATGACCGGTTCCTCTCCGCTTGTGGCTCTGAACTGTGGTTGCTTCTTGGCTCACAGCTTAACCCACGGCCAGCGCATTGGGCCGGTCACTCCATTTTGACTAAAACCCCAGGTCTCAAAATCGAGACCTGGGGCACCCGCTTTCTTCCCCATGCAAGCCAAGAGATGACTTGCACGATGGGGCCACTCGTCTAACAGAAATTTTCATTACCACTTGCGGAGGGTGCGGGTCAGTTTTGGGTACCAGGTGATCTGGATATTGGTTGTGACATCGTTCTGGCCGCCAGGCTTGTAGACGGGAGCTTTCCAGCGTTCGTACTGGAGCCACGCATTCAACTCGACTTGAGGCTTGAGGCGCTTGACCGCGGTGACGGTAAACAGGTTCTGCGTGGTGCCGCCATCCGTGAAGTTGGGATTTGTGCTGCCGGGGATGAAGTCCTTGGCGGCTTTGGCGTTTCTGTAGGAGAGCTGCAGCATTTCGCTGGGAGAAAGATGGTAGGTGAGCCAGGCCTGGCCGCCCTTGGATTCGCGCCCGATCCAGTCGCCGAAGATGTTTCCCTTGTTGGTGTAGCCCTGGCGCTGGATCACCTCGATGTACATGAAGCTGCCGCGGTAGCTGTTGGAGACAGACACGTCGGAATAGACGCCTTCCGCGCGCAGGTCGAGTCTGGGCGCGCCGGGGAAGCGATCCAGATAGAGCCCGGCGCGGATGGCAGCGCGACGCGGCGCGCTGACGGGCGTGACGTCGTCGTGCGATTCGGAGTCGGTATAGAGCGTCAGCAATTTGCTGGCGTAGGGCAGGCGCAAGGTGAAGTCAAAGGTGCTGAAGCGGGCGCCGGGATCGTTGCGGGAGAATTTGGTCGCTACAGGAACATTCTGGAAACTGGTGAAGCTGTTCCAGAAGCTGCCCAATGTGATGGGGACATGGCCCTTGCCGCCCCAGATGACGGTGCGCGAGAAGCCGAACTCGAAATCGGGAGTGGGGTTGAAGGCGAACTTTTCCATGTGGACCCAGGGATCGTTGGGATCGGTGTGGCCTTTCAGGCTGCCGACCAGGAATTCATATCGCACCGGGCCGAAGACGTAGGAGAGGAGCGGAATGTGCAGCGGCTCGATGCGATTGATGCGGAAGGAATAGATATCTTCCGCGTTGTTGCTCCAGTCGAACGCGCCGCCGCTGGCGGGACCATCCCATACATCGCTCTTGCCGATCGAAAAATCATGGTTCAGAAATGTGGCGGAGAGGTTCGCTTCGATGAGCCGAAAATAATTTTGGGTGGGGATGGGTCCGGCGGGAATGGTGTCCTGAGGAACGTCGGGAACCCCGTCGAGATTGGCCAGGGTCAGGGCCAGAGCGGGGGAATAGCCAGCGGCGCTGGGCGCGTGCTGGTATTCGCCGCGTACATAGAGCGCAAACGGACCGGTACTCGCCCTGGCGCTGAAACCGGAGTAGTTGTTGAATCCCTGTTCATAGGGGCGGCCATAGTTGTTGATGATGGTTTGGCCGAGATGGAAACTGTCGTTCAGCGGCGTACCGCCGATGGGCATGGCGCGCTCATAGAGCGACTCCAGGGTGGCGTTGGTTGTCCAGTAGCTGGTCGTCGGCACATCGGATTCCAGCTCCGCCAGGACCGCGTTGTAAATCTCCAGCGCTTGCTCGTTATTGCGCTCCGAGTGAATTCTTTCCTGCTCGGCATACAACATGCGCAGCACGCTCATGCGGGTCCATGGGCGCATATCGACGAATGCGCGGTCCAGGTATCCGAGGGAATACAGCCGCAGGAGCGCGTTATAGATCCAACTGTCGACAGGAATGTAGGTTGAGCCAAGATTGGAGGCCAGTTCCGACGCGGGCACAACCCGGTACGGGGGGAAGGCTTCGTCCATGTAATTGGAGCCGCTGGATGGAGCCGGAGGGGTATAGGAGTTTGGCGAAGCGGCATCGGGTTTGGCCGGTGGCGGCTGACGATAGGCGGGCATGCTCTGGTCCTGCTGTGAACCCCATGCGCCGGGAGAAATCGCCGGCTGCCAGGATAGATTCGCCAAAAAATTCGATGCGACGCCCGGGGCGGCCAGCCTCGATGGAGCGTTCGGGATTTGCGCCTGCGCATCCGCCTGCCGGGGATGCAGCGCTGTACATGCGACCGCCAATCCTATGCAGAGCAGCCCCGCCAAAACTTCCTGAATACTACGATTCTTCACTCGCACCTCGTCGAACGATTTTTGGGCCCCCGCCCGGTGAAATTTCCCGTCGGCCGCCGTCTGCCAAAGGTTGAACGCACACTTCAGAGTAAGATGACGTTTGCGCTCCATGCGTCGATTTTTTGGCATCATCGTTCTTTCGCCAATGTATCAACTATTTCCCATAGATGTCAGGGAGTATGGGTCGGCAGAGGACGGGAATACGGGCGCAGCAAGGAAACCAAGGGTGTAATGGGGGTGTTTACGATGCGGATATGGTCTGGATTCTTCACTGCGGCCGCGGCCGCGACCTTCGTTCAGAATGACTCTCGCCCACATGACTCTACAAGGTGTGAATCCTGGGTCAAACAGCGAAATTGTCTCGACAGAAAATTTAAATTCGACCTTTTCCTTGTATCCGGTCAAAGTAGACATTAGACTTTTCCATTAGCCCTCTGAATTTCCTTGCTTCGCGTGACGAAACATTCGAATGCGACTCGCTGCAACTGTTCCACTGCTAGACCGTGTGGATACTTTGGCTTTCGTTTCGCGAAGCGGTCGTGTTTTCACCAACTTTTCGCGAGCCGGGTTGGGTGACGCCATTCTTGAAAGACGGTGGTACATAAGTATGCGATGGATATTGGCGCGCACTTTCTTTGTGTTTACGCTGGTTGCAGGGTGTGGGACAAGCGCCTGGGCGGTGGTCGCCGCAAGCACGGGCAGAGGCGGGCAGCCGACGCCGCTGGAGATGCAGCAGCATCTGCTGCAACTGGACCAGGCGGTGCGCAGTGCGCAGCTTTCCGCGGACAACGCCTGGATGCTGGCGTGCGCGGCGCTGGTGTTGCTGATGACGATTCCCGGGCTGGCGTTGTTCTACGGCGGCCTGGTGCGCAAGAAGAATGTCCTGAGCACCATGATGCACAGCTTTGCGATGACGGGCATCATTACGGTGGTATGGGCCGTGGTGGGCTTCAGCTTGTGTTTCAGTTCGGGGACAAGCTTTATCGGCGGACTGGACCATGTATTTTTGCGCGGAGTCGGGTCGGCGCCCGACCCCGCCTATGCGGCCACGATTCCGCTGGCCACGTTCATGATCTATCAGTTGATGTTCGCCATCATCACGCCGGCGCTGATCTCCGGGGCCTTTGCGGAGCGGATGAAGTTCAGCGCGATGGCGCTGTTCACCTTGCTGTGGTCGCTGTTTGTGTACGCGCCGATGGCGCACATGGTATGGGGCAAGGACGGGTTGCTGAATGCGTCGCTGGCCGGAGGCGTCCGCACGCTGGATTTCGCCGGCGGCACCGTGGTCCACATCACCTCCGGAGTGTCGGCGCTGGTGTGCGCGATCTATCTGGGGAAGCGGCTGCACTATCCCAAGGAGCGCATGCCGCCGCACAGCGTGGTGTTGAGCTTCATCGGCGCGGGGCTGCTGTGGGTGGGCTGGTTTGGATTCAATGCGGGCAGCGCGCTGTCGGCGGGAACGCTGGCGACCAGCGCCTTTGTGGCCACTCAATTTGGCGCGGCGGCGGCGGGCCTGGGCTGG
>JAJZIF010000341.1:0-1154 GCA_021810735.1 Acidobacteriota bacterium | reverse complement strand
GGGCTGGTGCCTGGCGGAATGGCTGCGCAATGGCAAGCCCAGCGCATTGGGAGCGATTTCAGGCGCGGTGGCGGGGCTGGTCGCCATTACTCCGGCGGCAGGGTTTGTCGGGCCGATGTCGGCGCTCGCGATCGGGTTCATGGCCGGATTGTTCTGCTATTTCATGGTCGCCAAGGTGAAACAATGGTTTGGCTATGACGATTCGCTGGATGCCTTCGGCGTGCATGGGGCGGGCGGCACTCTGGGCGCGATTCTTACCGGAGTGTTCGCTACGCGGGCCATCAATCCAATCTTTCAGGATGCGCAGGGCCACGCGCTGCCGGTAGGCGGGATGGACGGCAACTGGATGCAGGTGCCGCATCAACTGCTGGGAGTGGCGATTGCATGGATTCTCTCCATTGTGGGAACGCTGGTGCTGCTGAAGGTGGTGGATATGCTGGTGGGGTTGCGCGTCAGTTCGGCGGAAGAACACGAAGGACTGGACCTGAGCCAGCATGGTGAAGAGGGCTACGATTGGGAAATTGCGGCTTCCTAATCTGGCTCTGGTATCTTGGCGTTGTGCGAAGACGGACGGGAAGGCAGTCGTTCGTTGTTCCAGGAAGACGAGGAAGCGAGACATGCAGAAGATTGAAGCAGTGATTCAGCCATCGAAGCTGGACGCGGTCAAGGACGCGCTGATTGAAATCGGGGTGGAGGGCATCACGATTCTTGAGGCGCGCGGCCATGGACGCCAGAAGGGCCATACGGAGTTTTATCGCGGCCGGGAATATGCGGTCGATGTTCTGCCGAAGATCAAACTGGAGATTGTGGTCACCGACGCGATGGCGGAACGTGCCGTGCAGGCGATCCTGATCGCCGCGCGCACAGGCAAGATCGGGGATGGCAAGATCTTTCTTTCGCGGGTGGACGACGCCATTCGCATTCGCAACGATGAACGTGGAGAGTCCGCTTTGTAACTGTTTTGTGAGGAGCCTTTCATCCCGATACACGATTCATCCTCGATGACGGCACTGCGTCTGGAGTATCAACGCAACTCCGACCAGATGCGGGAATCCTTTGCGGAATCGCAGAATGGCTCCGCGCTGGTGCAGCGCCGGGCTGAGCTGGTGGACGACCTGATCGAGCGCCTGTGGCTGGAGCACGTTGCCGCCGAG
>JAJZIF010000340.1 GCA_021810735.1 Acidobacteriota bacterium | reverse complement strand
CTGATATCGCTGCTCGGTGATGTCGTCGAACAGAATGCTGCGCAGCATGTCGCTCGACAGCGGAGTGACCCCGCGGCGCTTGAACCAGGTTGTCTTGCCCGACCCGGGCAAGCCAATCGCCAGCACAACGTAGCCCTTGGGCGATTTCGATGCCTGCAGTTCAGCGGGGGGCTGTCCCAGAGACTCTGGCTGCGTCTCCACCACCAGGCTCGGTTCCCCGGTCGAAGCCGCGGAGGCAGCCTTCCCTGGGCTTTCCGGCTTGGTCTCTCCGCCGCCGGTTTGGCCTTCGGAGCGATTCCCATGCCGGTTTCGCCACTGCCTGCCCGACTGCTTCGTGCTGCGATCGTCGGACTGTGCCGCCGCGCCCGCGTTGTCATTGGAGCGTTGCACGGCGGGGTCGGTTCGAGCTTGGCTCTGCGTCGCATCCTCATGTGCGGGCGATTGAGGATAGGACGGCTGCAAAGGCGCTGGCTGGTCCTGCGGAATCTCGTGACCAATCTTTCCGGTGGACTCGGAATTGTTCGTCACCGGCTTCTTACGACGTCTCATTAGTTTTTCGCGCACCCAATCGCGCATGATGCGCTTGTAACACATTGACTGCATACGCTGCAAACTGGCGACTCATTCCCTTGCCAAATCCGCGTCCGGTGCGAAGCGCGTTACAAGCTATTCGACGCCTGAATCTGCATCCTTGCAACGTTTTCATGATCATGAGCCGTCCGATTTTCGCGCCGCTGTGTTCGTCATCACCTGAGCTGTCCTGTCAGACATCGTACAATGCCTATATATGCTCATTTTCGTTATTCAACAGGAGGGAAATTTATAATGGCTGTGAAGGTTGGCATCAACGGTTTTGGCCGCATTGGACGCAATGTCCTGCGGGCATCTCTCGGCAATCCTGAAATCGATTTTGTCGCTGTCAACGACCTGACGAACCCGAAAACCCTGGCCCACTTGCTGAAGCACGATTCTGTTCTCGGCAATCTGCACAACGACGTCCAGCATGGCGACGATTTCGTCAGCGTGGACGGCAAGAAGATCAAAGTCTTTGCGGAACGGGACCCTGCCAAACTTCCCTGGGACTCCGTCGGCGCCCAGATCGTCATCGAATCGACCGGACACTTTACCGATGCCACGAAGGCAAAGGCGCACCTGGGGTCGACCGTCAAGAAGGTCATCATCTCCGCCCCGGCGTCGAATGAAGATCTGACCATTGTGCTGGGCGTGAATGAGAACAAGTATGATGCCGCTAAACACAACGTCATTTCCAATGCCTCCTGCACCACCAATTGTCTGGCCCCGTTGGCCAAGGTGCTGCTGGAAAACTTCGGCATTGTTTCCGGCCTGATGAACACCATCCACAGCTTTACCAACGATCAGGTCACGCTCGATTTCCCGCATGCAGATCTGCGTCGCGCCCGTGCCGCCAGCCTTTCCATCATCCCCACGTCCACCGGCGCAGCCAAGGCGCTGCACCTTGTGATACCGGAGCTGAAGGGCAAGCTGGACGGCTTCTCCCTGCGCGTTCCGACCCCTGTGGTTTCCGTCGTCGACCTCACCGTAGTTACAGAAAAGCCGGTCACGGTCGAATCCGTCAACGCGGCGCTCAAGGCAGCCGCGGAAGGCCCGCTGAAAGGGATTCTGGGCTTTGAGACGGCACCCCTGGTCTCGTCGGACTACAGAGGCAATCCGCTTTCTTCGATCATCGACGCCCCGCTGACCAAAGTGGTCGGCAATATGGTTAAGGTGCTGAGCTGGTACGACAACGAATGGGGCTACTCCTGCCGTGTCCGGGACTTGGTTCTTTTCCTGGTGAAGAAAGGTCTCTAGCGCAATTCCGCCGCGAGCGACAGATTTCCGAAGGACTGCGGGACCATGCCGTGGCCCTTCGGAAGGCCCGGTAAATTCCATCTTTGGAGTCATATATCATGCGACAGAATATCGCCGGCACATCCCTATACGAGCCCATCATCGGGTTTTCACGCGCCGTGCGTATCGGAAACACGATCCATGTGTCCGGTACTGGTCCAGTAGGCGCGGAGCAAGCCGACGCCGACGCCCAGACACGCCACGTCCTGACCATCATCCAGAAGACACTCGAACAGGCCGGAGCGAAGCTGGAAGATGTGGTGCGTACACGCATGTACCTGACCCACGTTGAGGACTGGGAAGCGATTGGCCACGTCCACGGCGAGTACTTCGGTACTGTCCGCCCCGCTACTACCATGGTCGTGGTCGCTAAGCTGTTGAACCCGGCTTGGCGCGTGGAAATCGAAGCGGAAGCAGTCCTTCCCAAAGCAGAAAGTTAAGCGAGCGCATGTATGGCAAAGCTATCGATTCGCGATGTGTCCCTGGAACATAAGCATGTTTTGATTCGCGTGGACTTCAACGTCCCCCTCTCTGAAGATGGAACCCAGATCATGGATGACACGCGCATCCGCGAGACGCTTCCTACGCTGGAATATGCGCTTCGCCACCGCGCCAAGGTCATCCTTGCGTCGCACCTCGGTCGACCGAAAGGAAAGCCCAATCCGCAAATGAGCCTGCGCCCGGTTGTCGATCGGCTGCGGCAACTGCTCGGCCACAGCCTTGGCCAGTCGGTCAATGTCGGCTTCTCGCCGGACTGCGTGGGCGACACGGCAAAAGAAATGGTGCGCATGCTGGAATCCGGGCAGGTGCTGCTGCTGGAAAATCTTCGCTTTCATGCGGAAGAAGAGAAGAACGATCCAGCCTTCGCGAAACAACTCGCAAAACTCTGCGACATATACGTCAATGATGCCTTCGGCAGCGCCCACCGCGCTCACGCTTCCACCGAAGGCATTACGCATTTCGTCGCGCAATCCGCCGCGGGATTGTTGATGGAGAAGGAGCTGAACTATCTCGGCAAGGCACTCACCGGGCCTGAGAAGCCATTTATCGCGATCCTGGGAGGCGCCAAGGTCTCCGACAAGATTGAGGTGATCCAGAATCTGCTCGACAAAGTCGACGCTCTGCTGATCGGCGGCGGCATGGCGTATACCTTCCTCAAGGCCAAAGGGCAGGACGTCGGCAAGTCTTTGCTGGAGGCGGACAAACTCGACGTGGCACGACAAGCCATGGAATCTGCGACCAAGCGTGGAGTGCGTTTTCTGCTGCCGGTCGATCACATCCTGGCCGATAAATTTGCCGCCGACGCCCACACGCAGATATTCTCCGGCGACCAATCTTTTCCCGCCGACTGGATGGCGCTCGATATCGGCCCAGCAACCATCGATCTGTTTGTCGACGAAATCTCTCGCGCCCGCGCCATCGTTTGGAATGGTCCCATGGGAGTCTTTGAGATGCCCGCCTTCGCGCTTGGCACCATGCAGGTAGCGCAAGCCGTCGCGGACAATCCTTCAGCAACCTCAATCGTCGGCGGCGGAGATTCTGTCGCCGCAGTCCATAAAGCCGGATTGGCAGATAAAATCACTCACATTTCTACCGGTGGCGGCGCGTCGCTGGAATTCCTTGAAGGCAAGAAATTACCGGGCGTCGAAGCCCTGACGGAGAAGACCGCGTGAGCACTCGCAAACCTTTGATTGCAGCCAACTGGAAGATGTATAAAACTCCGGCACAGGCGAATGACTTTGTTACAGCATTTCTGCCTCTGGTTCACAGCCACACTCGTGATGAGATCGTCCTCTGCCCCCCATTCGTCGATATCGCTACCGTTGTTGCCGCGGCACAGGGCAGCAATGTCCGCGTCGGCGGACAGAACATGTATTGGAAAGAAGAAGGCGCCTTCACGGGCGAGATTTCCGCTCCCATGCTGGTTGCCGCCGGCTGTACCCATGTCGTCCTCGGCCACTCCGAGCGGCGTCAGTTCTTCGGCGAAACTGACGAGACCGTCAATAAGAGACTTCATGCAGCACTCAAACACAAACTCATTCCTATCGTCTGCGTTGGCGAGCTGTTGGCCCAGCGCGAAAGCGGCAAAACCGCAGATGTCCTGTTACGGCAAACCGCAGAGGCTCTGACTGGCATAGCGCCGGAACACGCTGAATCCATCGTGATTGCATATGAGCCGGTGTGGGCCATCGGTACAGGCAAAACGGCCACGCCGGAGATGGCCGCGGAAGCCCATCACATCATTCGCGAGCAGGTGGTACGCTCACTCGGCCGCGAAATCGCCGACAAAATGCGCATCCTCTATGGCGGTAGCGTGAAGCCGGAAAATGCCAGCGCACTGATGAATCAAGAAGAGATCGACGGCGCTTTGGTGGGCGGTGCGAGCCTCGATCCGCATTCCTTCTCGAAAATTGTCCTGTACTAGCTCGAGAATTCATTTCTTGCGCATGTATTCTGTAGAAGGCTAACCATACGGCTATTTCTTCAGGAGCGGTGGCTCCAGGCAGTCGCTTTATTCTTGAAACCGCAAGCTTTTCCCATTCTTCACCATAGACTTCATGCCTTTGCGCGCTGTCATTTTCGATTATGGTCTGGTACTGTCCGGCCCACCTGAGCCGGATGCACGCGCTCGCCTGCTGGAAATCTCCGGACTTTCTCCCGAGATTTTCGATGCGCATTACTGGAAATATCGGCTGGATTACGACTGCGGCACGTTGAACGGCCATACCTACTGGCCAACAATTGCGCGCGATACCGGCGTGTCTCTTTCTCCAGAACAAATCGAAGCGCTGATCGAGCAGGATGTTCTGCTGTGGGCCACTGTCGACCCAATCATGCTGGCGTGGGCGGCTCGCGTTCAGGCTTCTGGAATGAAGACCGCCATCCTATCGAACATGGGCGAGGAATTGCTGGCCCATATGCGAAAGAATTTTCGCTGGCTTGACCGCTTTCATCATCTCACCTGGTCGTGTGAGTTGAACTTGATCAAACCGATGGCGGCGATTTACGAACATACGCTGGAGCAACTGAACGTTCGTGCAG
>JAJZIF010000339.1 GCA_021810735.1 Acidobacteriota bacterium | reverse complement strand
CCGCAGCCGTACTCAACGAGACTCCACCGGTGGGGATGAGTTGGATCTGCGGCAGCGGACCTTGCAGTGCCTTCAGATACTTCGCTCCGCCGAGAGCGCTGCACGGAAACACTTTCACCACGTCGGCCCCAGCCTGCCATGCGGTCAGGATCTCCGTTGGCGTCAACGCGCCCGGCATGACAGGGACGCTATACCGGCGGCATAGCTCAATGGTGGGCAGATCGAGCGCCGGACTGACGATAAATTGCGCGCCCGCGAGCAGGCAGTTGCGAGCGGTCTCCGCATCGAGAACGGTGCCCGCGCCGAGCAGCAACTTGTCGCCGTGATGGTCGGCCAACTGCTCAATGACGCGAATCGCGCCAGGCACGGTCATCGTCACTTCCAGGATGTCGATGCCGCCAGCCAGAATGGCGTCGGCGAGGGTCATCGCCTCCTCGGCGGAAGTTGCGCGCAAAACTGGAACCAGTCCCAGTTCGCGCATGTGCTGCATGATTGTGCTTTTGTCCATCATGGTTCTCCTTGGTTGACCCCTCACGCGGGCCCGCTCGGCGGCCGGCATTCACCGCTCATGATTCAAGCATCCAGCAAGCTATCGAACAACCCGCGCGCTGCCGCCTCGCATCAGTCGCTCGACCTCATTCAAGGTAGCCATGGTGGTGTCGCCAGGAGTTGTCATCGCCAGTGCTCCGTGGGCGCAGCCGCAGTCGACCGCCCACTGCGGATCTTTGCCGCTCAGCAGGCCATAAATCAATCCGGATGCGAAGGAATCGCCGCCGCCAATGCGATCGAAAATTTCCAAATCGGGCATGCGCCGCGCTTCGTAGAACTCGCCACCGAAATAGCAGATCGCGCCCCAGTCGTTGCGGGTCGCAGTCTTTGCGTGACGCAACGTCGTTCCCACGACGCGGAAATTGGGATACTCGGCGACCGCCTGGCGAATCATGGCGCGGAACTGGGCTGTGTCGAGGTCGGCTAGATTGTCGTCGACGCCGTTGATTTCAAATCCAAGCGCGGCGGTAAAGTCCTCTTCGTTGCCCAGCATCACGTCGACCAGCCCGGCGAGTTCACGGTTCACTTCGCAAGCGCGCTGTTTGCCGCCGATGGATTTCCACAATGAGTCGCGATAATTCAGATCGTAAGAAATGATGGTACCGTGCCGATGCGCCGCTTCCATGGCTTCGCGGGCCACCAGCGGCGCGGTTTCCGATAGCGCGCAAAAAATGCCGCCGGTATGAAACCATCGCGCTCCCTCGCGGCCAAAAATTTCGTCCCAGTCGATCATTCCTGGCTTCAATTGCGAGGCCGCCGTGTGTCCACGGTCGGAGCAGCCGAGCGCCGCGCGCACTCCAAAGCCGCGTTCCGTAAAATTCAGCCCGTTGCGCACCGTTCGACCCACGCCGTCGAACGGCATCCAGAGCAGGTGCGAAAGATCGACGCCGCCCTGCAACATCAAATCCTCAATCAATCGTCCCACAGGATTGTCGGCCAGCGCAGTGACCATTGCGGTGCGCAGGTTGAAGCAGCGTCGCAAGCCGCGGGCCACGTTATACTCACCGCCGCCCTCCCATGCGCGAAACTGCCGCGTCGTCGCGACCCGCTCGTTGCCGGGATCAAGCCGCAACATCACTTCTCCCAGACTCACCATGTCCCAGCGGCAGGCCTCGCGCGGTTTCAGGTCGAGACGCTTATTCCCGTTCATTGTTGCCTTTCCCTTGCATCGTTCGCTTGCTTTCTTGCCCAAGACGGCGAGCCGACGCGTCGATTCCACTACATTTCCCGCGAATGATTGGACTCCCTCGCATGATATGCGACCCTTCGGCGAAAATGAAATCGGGCTGCATTCAATCGTTGCCTGGCAATTCCAGCGCACGTTTCCACGGTAAGTGTGAAAAACTTAAGGAAGATATGATTTCTGTCAGCAATATAAGCATGCGCTATGGTTCGAAGATACTGTTCGAAGACGTTTCCACCACCTTTACCGCGGGACGCCGCTATGGCTTGACCGGCCCCAATGGAGCGGGCAAAACGACGTTCATGAAAATTCTGAGCGGGGACATGGAACCGCAGAAGGGCGTCGTCGTGCGCCCGAAGAAGCTGGGCGTCCTGCGCCAGGACCAGTATGCCTTCGATGCGCATCGCGTCATCGATACCGTGATTATGGGCAATAAAGCCTTGTGGGCAGCTCTCGAAGAGCGGGACCGCATGTACGAGAAGCATGAACTGGATGACGCCGACGGGATGCGCCTGGGCGAGCTGGAGGGCATCGTCGGCGAAGAAGATGGATACACCGCCGAAAGCGATGCCGCGATCCTGCTGCAGGGACTGGACATTCCGGACGAGGTTCACGAACGCAAGATGGGCGAACTGCAGGGCGGCCAGAAGGTCCGCGTGCTGCTGGCGCAGGCGCTGTTCGGCAATCCCCAGGCGTTGCTGTTGGATGAGCCGACCAACTATCTCGATCTCGATTCGATCCACTGGCTGGAAGATTTTCTGACCCACCGCGAAGGCACGTTGATCACGATTTCGCACGATCGCTATTTCCTCAACAATGTCTGCACGCACATTGCGGACATCGACTACCAGACCATCATCACCTACACCGGCGGCTACGACGATATGGTGCTGGCTAAGACACAAGTGCGGACGCGCCTGGAAGCTCAAAACGAAGAGCGGGAAAAGAAGATTGCCCAGTTGAATGAATTTATCGCGCGATTCTCCGCCGGCACGCGGTCGAGCCAGGTGACCTCTCGCAAGAAGGAAGTGGAGCGGTTGCAGACCAGCGAGCTGGCAAGGTCGAACATCGCGCGCCCGTATATTCGGTTCGACCAACTGCGTCCCTCCGGCAAACACATCCTGGAAGCGGAAGGTGTTCGAAAGGCGTACGGGGACCATGTTGTCATCGACGGGTTCAACGCATCGGTTACGCGCGGCGAGAAGATTTGCCTGATCGGCAGAAACGGCCAGGGGAAAACCACGCTCGTCAGGGCGCTACTGGCCCATGCGCCAAGCGTGGAACATCCGACCGGCGAGAATCCAAGTCGAGACATCGACAGCGGCGTCGTGAAGTGGGGTCATGCGGCGCAGATTGGCTATTTTGCCCAGGACCATACTTCAACCATTGAGAAGGGAATGACGGCGGCGGACTGGCTGCACCAGTTCGATCCCAAGGCGACCAAGGAAGATATTCGTGGCGTGCTGGGTCAAATGCTATTCAGCGGCGAAGAAGGCTTGAAACCGACCGAGGCGCTATCTGGCGGCGAGGCTGCTCGGCTGCTCTTCTGCCGGTTGATGATGCAGAAGCCGAATTTCCTGGTATTCGACGAGCCGACCAACCACCTCGACCTGGAAGCCATCAGCGCGCTGAATCAGGCGTTGCAGAAGTACGAAGGCACAGTTCTGCTGGTCACCCACGATCAGGACCTGATCGATGAAGTCGCCACCCGCATTTGGAATTTTGAGGATCGCAAAATCCAGGACTTCAAGGGCCCCTATGCGGAATTTCTGCAATCCCGTGTCGCCGTGAGCCGGTAAACTCGCATCTCTCCAGGAGGAACAGTGACGTATATTGGTAAGTTGCGTCCATATTGTGCAGGATTGTTCTGCCTGTTCGGAGCGAAAGCATGTTGACAACGGGACGCAGGGCCACGTCCTTCCTCGGAATCTCACTTCTGTTGATGGGAGCGCTTGCGGGTTGTGCAGGCGGCATGCCCTCCAGTCTACTTTCGTCGTCCAAGCCGCCGACGCCTCCCAGTCCGCCTGCTCCAACGCAACCGGCACCCACACCAACACAGGCGGGAACGGTGACCATCAGCCCGCAGAATGCGGCGGCGGCCCCGGGGCAAACCGTCCATTTTGCTGCCGTCGTCACAGGCGGCGGCGCACTGACGTGGTCAGTGAATGGAGTTGCAGGCGGCAACTCTACGGTTGGCACCATCGACACCAACGGCAATTACACCGCGCCCTCCACCGTTAGCCAGAGCGAAAATGTTGTTGTGCAGGCGGCGCTAACCAGCGCGCCGCAGGCCAACAGCGCGAGTGCCGTTGTTGCTGTCATTCAAGCGGGAGTGGTGACGAACACGGCCAATCCGCTGGTTGCGGAATATTCTATCTACCTGCCGCAACCGGGCAGTATGTCGGTCCAGTTTGGGCCGGACACCAGCTACGGATTGAACACATGGTCTCAATCCACGCCCACGATTCCCACCAACAATGGCGGCGAGATCAACATGGAAGTGGCTGGAATGCGTGGCTCCTCCACCTATCACATGCAGGCGCTGATTACGCTGGCCAACGGGGTCACTTTCCAGGACACGGACCACACATTTGCAACCGGCACCGCTCCCCCAACCGTTTCGGTACAAGTGAGCACCCCGAGCGGCCAGACTCCGCAGCCTGGTGTGGAACTGTTCGACACGGTCACGTTCGGCAGCAAGCCAATTCCGAACCTGAATCAGGCCTTCGCTACGGATCTGGCCGGAAATGTCATCTGGACGTATCAATTTCCGCAAAGCGAACCGGGATCTGCGGCCAATGTCATTTTTCCCATCAAACTGTTGCCCAACGGACATTTCCTGATGGTCATCGGATATGTGGCCACGCCCACCGCGAAACAGAACATCCCTCCCGGGACGATCGAGGTCGTTCGCGAGGTTGACCTGGTAGGGAACACGATCCATGAGTTGACCATCGACCAACTGAACAAGTCGCTTGCAGCAAATGGTTTTACCGGGTTGAACCTGCTGACGTTCTGCACGGCCGCACTGCAACTGCCCAACGGACATCTGTTGTTGCTGGCCTGGATGACCAAGCCATACACAAACCTGCCCGGCTATCCGGGGACGATCAACGTGCTTGGGACCGTGATCGTCGATGTGGACCAGAACTACAATCCCACCTGGGTATGGAATCCTTTTCAACAGCT
>JAJZIF010000005.1 GCA_021810735.1 Acidobacteriota bacterium | reverse complement strand
CCTTGCTGTGCACTCGATCAAAGCCATCTATCCCGGCAGCTTCGACCCGCTCACCAACGGCCACCTTGACCTGATCGCGCGCGGCGCAAAGCTCTTTGACCATCTCGTCGTCGCCGTCCTCCAGAACGCCTCAAAAAGCCCTGTCTTTTCTGCCTCGGAACGCGTCGAAATGCTTACCGAGGGCGCCCGCCCCTTCGACAACGTTTCCGTTGCCACCTTCGACGGCCTTCTCGTCGATTTCGCCCGCGAGCAGCAGGCGCAGGCCGTCATCCGCGGCATTCGTGCCATCAGCGATTACGAATATGAGTTCCAGATGGCCCTCATGAACCGCCGCCTTGCTCCGGAACTCGAAACCATCTTCCTCATGCCTGACGCCAAGTATTCCTTTGTCAGTTCGCGCCTCGTCAAGCAGGTCTTCGAGCTGGGCGGCTCGGTCGAAGGGCTCGTCCCTCAGTTTGTTGTCGAGCGCCTCCGTCAGCGCATGCCCAAGATATAGGGAATCGCCCGCGCAGTCTCTCACAGGCTTGCAACCAACCCCTGAAAATGGCCTGTTCCGGCGGGAGAGCTTATCTCTCCTCGCAGCGGACCTCTGATTCTTTCCACCGTTTCTTCAAAATCTGAAAAAATAAACCCATGTCCACTACTGCCACCCGCGTCCTCTCCGACCGCATCGGCCGCATCGAGGTTTCCGCCACCATGGCGGTCACCGCCGAGGCAGCCAAGCTGCGCGCCCAGGGCCACAAGCTCGTCAACTTTGGCGCCGGCGAGCCCCATTTTTCCACCCCCCAGCACATCAAGGATGCTGCCATCCAGGCCATCCAGGACAACTTCACCCGCTATACCGTCGTCTCGGGGATTCCCGAGCTGCGCAAGGCGATCGTGGAGCGTCACGCCGCCGACTTCGCCACCGACTATGCGCCCGACGAGTGCGTCTTCACGACCGGCGGCAAGCTTGCGCTCTTCAACGCCATCCAGGTGCTCGTCGACCACGGCGATGAAGTCATCCTGCCCGTGCCCTACTGGGTTTCCTTCAAGGACATCATCCAGTATGCAGGCGGCAAGGTCGTCTACCTGCCCACGGACGAAAAGGAAAATTTCCGCATCACGGCCGATGCCATCGAGGCGGCCATCACGCCGCGCACCAAGGCCATCATCCTCAACTCGCCGTCCAACCCGGCCGGCTCCGTCGTCTCCGCGGCAGATCTCGAACGCATCGTCCGCCTCGCGCACGAGCGCAACATCTTCGTGCTCCTCGACGAGTGCTACATCTACCTGAATTACACCGGAGCCCTCATCAGCGGCGCTTCGTTCACTGAGGCCAAGGAACACGTCGTCGTTCTCGGCTCGCTGTCCAAGACCTACGCCATGACCGGCTGGCGCGCCGGATACGCGCTCGGGTCCAAGACCGTTATCTCGGCCATGAGCAAGCTGCAAAGCCAGTCCACTTCGTCCACCGCGTCGTTCGTGCAGAAGGCCTCTCTCGCCGCCGTCGCCGGCCCGCAGGAGTGCGTCACCGAGATGCGCGCCGACTACATCCGCCTGCGTGACCGCATCCTTGGGCGCCTGGCGGAGATTCCCGGAGTCACCTGCACCAAACCCGAGGGCGCGTTCTACGTCTATCCCAACGTCAGCGCCTACCTGGGCCGCCCCGGCGCACAAACCGCGATGGAACTCGCCTCGCGCCTGCTTCATGAGGCGCACGTCGTCACCGTTCCCGGCGAAGCCTTCGGTACCAACGAGCACATCCGCCTCACCTACGCCATCTCCCACGAGGATGTCGAGGAAGGCGTCACCCGCATGAAGAACTTCTTCGCGAAGTTGTAACACCATAGGCGGCAAACGCGAGGACCCAAATCGCGGCTCGCTGAACGCAATTTTGATTCGCCCATCATCCCCGGCCCGACGCGCATGCGCAGCCGGGGATGTTTATTTTCCTGCCTCGACCTTCCCATACTTCTCCCGCTCGCTCAACCCGGTCCAGTTCTCCAGTCCCTGCGGCGACCATGCATCCACAATCGCCTTGGCCAACCTCGCCATCGTGATGTAACTCTCGTTATCCGCTGTCCAGCTCTGGTCCTCGTTGTCGTAAGTGAAGAACGAGAGAATCACAATTCCATTCTTTGTCGATATGGCGGCCACGTCATTCCGCACTGCGTTCTCCGCGCCCGTTTTGTTGGCGATGTCCGAGTTCGTCGTCCCCGTGTCCAGCGCCTCCAGGTAGCGCGGAATTCCATCCCGATCCGACTGGCAGGCCAGAATGTGCAGCGCAAAGTTACATAACGCCGCATCGCCCGCAGCAGATGGATGTCCCGGTGTCGCCAATTGGCAGGTCACCAGTTTCCGCATCACTTCTGCCATCTCGCGCGGCGTTGTCTCGCCCAGTCCAAACTTCTTTGCTTCTGGGGTTTCCGGCTCCGGCGAAGGCATAAAGACTTTCCGAAACAGGTGCGTGTGCTTCAGCCCGAGCTCACGAATCCGCGCATTGATCTTCTGGAGCCCCAGCTTGTCAATCGCTACGTTCGTCGCGGTGTTGTCGCTCTGGATCATCATCATCGACAGCGCATCTTTCAGAGTCAGCGTCTGCGGTGTGTCAAAAAATTGCAGCACGCCCGAGCCCGGCACCTGGTTCGCCTTTGTCAGCATCACCGGCGCCTCAAGGCTTGTTTCGCCCTCGCGAATCTGCTCCAGCGCCTCGTACAGAATCGTCAGCTTGATCACCGATGCGGTCGGCACCGGCGTGTTCGCGTCGAGCGCCACCGTTTGCCCGGTCTTCAGGTCCTCGGCAAACAGCGCTACCTTGCCGTGATGCGCCGCCGCGATGGCGTCCACCGTTGCCTGCAGCGAAGAGTCGTCCTGCGCGCGCAGCGGCGTCCCTGTAGCCAGCAGAGCCGTCCCCGCGAAAATCACCGCCACCGCCCACAGCCTGGTCCATCGATGCATCGTTTCCTCCGCGCGAATCTCGATTCAACCACCGTACACCAGCCGGGCTGGCGCGCCATCGCGGCATGTCAAAACTGCTACCCTTGAAAGGTGAAGATTCAAACCCGCGGCATTCTTTTTGACATGGACGGCGTGCTCGTCAGCTCCCTCGGCTCCGTCGAGCGCAGCTGGCGGCGCTGGGCTATCGAATACGATGTTGATCCCGAACTCGCTGTCCGCCTGGCGCATGGTCGTCGCGCCCTGGATACGGTCCGCTTTCTGCGTCCTGACATCGACGCCATGGCTGGTCTCCAACGCATTGAAGACCTCGAGGTTGAAGACAACGAAGACCTCGAAATCCTCGCAGGCGTCCCCGAATTCCTCGCAAAACTCCATGCTGGCGCCAATGCCTCCAGGCGTTGGACCGTCGTCACTTCGGCCACCGAGCGCCTCGCCCGTGTCCGTCTCGAAAACGGCGGTATCCCCGTGCCCGAGCGCTTCATTACTGCCGAACTCGTCCAGAACGGCAAACCCCATCCCGAGCCTTACCTCAAGGGCGCGGAACTCCTCGGCCTCGCGGCCGCCGACTGCCTCGTCATTGAAGACTCAGCTGCCGGCGTCCAGGCTGGCCACGCCGCCGGATGCAAAGTCCTCGCCACGCTCTTTTCCTATCCCATCGAAAGCCTGGCTGCCGCTGACTGGATCGTGAATTCCCTCCAAGATGTCTCGCTGCAAATCCACGACGGCCTCATCGAACTCGAATTTACACCCGTCGACCGCGAAACCGCCGTCGCCGTGGCAAACTAGATTCGCCATCCACGCAGTAAGAAGCCGCTCCATCCGGAGCGGCTTCTTACATCATTTGTGTGGGAACAAGAACAGTCCTACAGATTTCCTCTCAGCTCCTGCTCGCGCTCAATGGCTTCGAAGAGCGCCTTGAAGTTGCCCTTGCCGAAGCTCCGGCTCCCTTTGCGCTGGATGATCTCGTAGAACAGCGTTGGCCTGTCTTCCACCGGTTTGGTAAAGATCTGCAGCATGTAGCCTTCATCGTCGCGGTCCACCAGGATGCCCAGCTTCTCCAGTTCATCGATCGGCTCGTCAATCTTGCCCACGCGGCCTTCCAGTTCCGTGTAGTAGCTGTGCGGAACCTTCAGGAAGGGCACGCCCTGTTCCTGAAGCTTCGTCACCGTGTCCAGAATGTCGTCCGTGGCCATGGCCACGTGCTGCACACCCGGTCCGTGGTAAAACTCCAGGTACTCTTCCACCTGCGATTTCTTGCGCCCCTCGGCCGGCTCGTTGATCGGGAACTTCACGCGCCCGTTCCCGTTCGCCATCACCTTCGACATCAGTGCCGAATACTCCGTCGAAATATCCTTATCGTCAAAGTGCTGGTAGAGAGAGAAGCCAAGAATATCCGCGTAGTAATCCACCCAGCGGTTCATCTCGTTCCAGCCCACGTTGCCGACCATGTGGTCCACGTACTTCAGGCCCACGGGCCGCGCCAGCGGATCCACCCCGCCATTCGCGCCCACCTCGGGGCGATAACCCGGCATGAAGGCGCCGTTGTAGTTGTCGCGCTCCACAAAGGTGTGAATCGTATCACCGTAGGTCGCAATCGAGGCCAGCTTCACCACGCCGGACTCATCCTTCAATTCCATCGGCTCGCGAATGCTCCTCGCGCCGCGTCTGGTCGTCTCTTTCCACGCCTGGCGCGCATCGTCCACCCAAAGCGCGATGTCGCGCACGCCGTCGCCGTGCAGGTGCACGTGGGCTGCAATTTCTCCGTCCGGACGTAGCGGGGTTGTCAGCACAAACCGAATCTTTCCCTGCTGGAGCACATACGAGGCGCGATCCCGCACGCCCGTCTCCGGCCCGGCGTAGGCCACCAGGCTGAAGCCGAAGGCCATGCGGTAAAAAAATGCGGCCTGGCGCGCGTTGCCGACGTAGAACTCCACGTGGTCGGTGCCGTTCAGCGGCAGATAATCCTTTTGGGTTTGCACTTCCGGGTGAACAAGGGTTGACATAACTTCTACACTCCACAGATTTTTCGCTACGGGTTCGCTATCGGCCGAAATCCCATTGCGACCCTATAAACTAACGCCAAAGCACAACGACTGGCAAAGGGGCCGGGACTCACAAGTGACACCCCATACCAGATCGGTTATCCCGCTGCTCCCGGGAATATCACAAACCGTGTAAAAGACTCATTACAAGGCAACTTGCAGCGGGTGATGGCAGCTATCTATTCCTTGCCGCTACTTGCTCAGCTGTAGTGTAAGAATCTGGCCCGCAGCCGCGGAGTTGTTCACCGCCGCATACGTAATCCGCGCGTGTTTGCCCACCAGGTCCGTGCACGGATGCAACTCGCCCCGGATCTCCAATCCAATCGCCGAAAACCTTACGTCGAAGTAGTTACGCCGGTACAGTGTCAGGCTCTTTCCGCCAACGTCGAGCGTCAGCACCAGCATCGTCGGACTGTAGCAGGTCGACTCTTTCACCACGCCTGTTGCCACATGCTCTGGTCCACTCGGCGGCCCGCTCGGATAATCCGGCACTTTCTGGCCCAGGTTCACCACCGGTCCCGATCCATCCTTCGTGGTGACCGCGGCCTGAATCCGCTGCGTCTGGAATCGACTATGAGTCGACCCAACCGGCCCCGGCGCCGTCTCCGGCGAATACGTGGGACGCTGGGCCCTCATCGCGGCTTGCTGCTCTTCTTTTTCGCGCGCCACAATCGCCTGCGCCATGCGGATCCGCTGCGCTTCTTCTTCAATCATCGCCATGGCAGCATGGCTTCTCGCCACGTGCCGCGCCGCATCAAGCACCATCAGTGCGTTCGCATAGTCCTGCTGGTTTGCCAGCCCCACGGCTGCATTCAACCGGAACTGCACATTCTCCGGCTCCAGGGAGATCGCCTGCGCTTCCAGCATGTGCGCCTCGTGCTCGTGCTCCTGGTGCACGTTGTAAAACTGCGCCAGCAAGTCATACGCCGGTGCAAATTGTGGATTCAGCGCAATCGCTTTCCGCAGGCTGGCTTCCACTCTGGCGTCCTCGATTTCGTCCCCGTTGCGCATCGCACATTCGGCAAACCGGTAGTTGGCCTCGTAGCTTCCCGGATCCAGTTGCTGCGCTCCGGCATACCAATTCTCCGCGGCTCGCAGGTGGCCGGCATTCATTTCCAGGTAGCCCATCATCCGGTTGCCGATCGCGCTGTTGGGATCCCGCTTCAATACGGACTTCAGCAGGGCTCGCGCCGCGTCCATCCGGCGGTTGTCCACAAGGATGCCTGCGCGGATCGCATCCGCTTCGGTTTCCGGCACCGCCTGCGCGTGGAATTCTGCCTTGTTGATTCGCATCTTCAGCTTCAGCCGGAAATACGTGTACGACAAGTGATTCAGGTAGTCGCTCAGATCGCGGTCCAATTGATGCAGGCTGCCAAACGCATGCCTCGCCGCCGTCAGCGAATCTTCCCGCGCCTGCAGATACCTCTCGTAATTCTCCAGTTGCGGTGTGCCGTGTTTCCGGTCCGTCACGATCAGGTAATGGACCAGCGCCCATGACTCGGCGTAGAAAATTGTCCCCTGCTGCTCCTCGTGGTAGTACGGCGAGCTCGCCGTAATCTGCACCAGCGTCGCCACCGGAATCAGGCTGTGCATCCGGAGATACATCAGGTCGCTCATGTCCGGCTGGCCCAGGTCCACTTCACCCGAGTGAATATCGGTGTTCTGGTAGAACTCGGCCAGCCCCTCATTCAGCCACAGCGGCATCCACGTGTAGTCATCGCGCAAGAGGTAGTGCGTGTACTCGTGGTAAACCGTTGCATAGGGATGCGGGCCGTACACGTCCAGACGAAGCAGGATATAGTTCCGCGGGCCACGGTGCATAAAATACCCGGCCAGGTCCAGCTCGCCCTTGCCCAGATACGGCGCCGGCTCAATCTTGCGGAACTCCTTCCGGTTTCGCACCGCGATCACCAGCATTGGCGCGGCATCTCTCGGGTGCGCGCGCAGCAGCGCCGAGAAGGTCTCGCGCATCTTCTCAAACTGCTCGGCCAGCGCCATCGCCTCCGCCTGGCCTGCATCCGTGAGCACCTTGAAGTGTGGGCTACTGACCTCCACCCATCGTTCGCCCGCATGCGCCTGGCAAACCATCGCCAGCATCACCAGCAGCGCCCCGAAAACCTTCCGCATGGCGAGGAGACTACTCCAAATCAGTCTCCCTGCGAAAGGTCGGGACTACCTCCTGCGCACTTTTGTCAGTCCCTCCGCAGCCCGTCTTCATGCAATTTTCGTCGCGCTGTTACATTTGCTGTTGCAATATGAAGGAAAGAGGGAAATTCTTTGCCGCGCATTCACTTTCATCAGCAACTTGCCGACCTCAAGGACCGCCTGCTCGCCATGGCCGCGCTTGCCCAGCAGGCCGTTGAAGCCGCTGTGGACGCTTACGTCAACTCTGACCTTGAGCTCTGCCAGTACGTGCGCGAAAACGAAACCGCCATCAACCTCGCTCAGCGCGAAGTCGATGAAATGGCCTACGACCTGCTCGCCAAGGAGCAGCCCATGGCCGTCGACCTCCGCTTCATCCTCGCCGTCATCAAGATCAACGCTGACCTCGAGCGCATTGGCGACCAGGCCGTCGGCATCGCCAGCCGTACTAGCGAGCTACTCGCAGAAAACCGTCCCAAACTGCCCGCGGATATACCCCGCATGGGCGCCCTCGCCGGTAAAATGATCCGCACCGCCATCCTGGCTCTCCTCGACGGCGACGCCCAGATCGCCGAATCCGTCATCGCCATGGACGACGAAATCGACGACCTCAACCGGGACTCGCAGGCCGCGCTTGTGCAGTGCATCCAGAAGTCGCCCGAGTCCGCGGCTCACGCGTTGCTCGCCATCATGATTTCGCGCAGCCTTGAACGCATCTCCGACCACGCCACTAACATCGCCACTGACGTTATCTTCTGGGTCCGCGGCGCCGATCTCCGCCACCAGCTCAGCCTGGCCGAAGCGGAATAAGCATCAGCAGGCGGAAATCCTGGGACTCCCCGGATCCGGTCTTTGGATCCCCGGTGTAACGCCCAGTGATTTTCGTCACGCACCACTCGCCCCGCATGCGGATTAGACTAGGTGCATGTCCGCTCTCGTACTCGACGGTAAGGCCTATGCAAAGCAGTTGGAAGGGGAACTTCTCACCCGCGTGGAAGCGCTCCGCGTCAAAACCGGCGGCGAAACGCCCATCCTCGCCACCATCCTTGTGGGCGCAGATCCGGCGTCGGCGACGTATGTCCGCATGAAGGGCAACGCCTGCCGCCGCGTCGGCATGGATTCGCTCGCCGTTCATCTCCCCGAGGAAACCTCCACCGCCGAGCTGCTGGTGAAGATCGACGAGCTGAATGCGGATCCCCGCGTCCAGGGCATCCTGTTGCAACACCCCGTGCCCAAGCAGATCGACGAGCGCGCCTGCTTCGACCGCATCGCCCTCGCCAAGGACGTGGATGGCGTCACCGCCCTCGGCTTTGGCCTCATGGCGATGGGCGAGCCCGTTTACGGCTCCGCCACGCCCGGCGGCATCATGCGCATGCTCCGCCACTACAAGATTCCCGTCGAGGGCAGGGAAGCCGTCGTCGTCGGCCGAAGCCCCATCCTTGGCAGGCCCATGGCCATGATGCTGCTCGGCGCCAACGCCACCGTCACCATCTGCCACTCGCGCACCAAAAATCTGGCGGAAGTCGTCCGTCGCGCGGAAATCCTCGTCGGAGCCGTTGGCAAGCCTGAGTTCATCAAGGCTGACTGGATCCGCGACGGAGCCGTTGTCATCGACGCTGGCTACCACCCGGGCGGCGTCGGAGACATCGAGCTTTCCAAGGTCATCGACCGCTGCTCGGCCTATACGCCCGTACCCGGCGGGGTCGGCCCCATGACCATCGCGACGCTCATCGCCCAGACCGTCGAAGCCGCCGAAAAAGCTGCCGGGAATTAGGGCCTGGACTCTGATCAGCCGCATCCGCCGGTGGCTGCGCAATAGCGATTCGCCGCGTCGAGGTACTGCGTCCAGTTTTCCGCAATGCCGCGTTGCGCCTCCCGCAGCGTCATTTGCCCGGACTTCACTTCGTAGGCCAGGTAATCCTCGACCCGGTCTTTGATCTTGAAGTACCGGTTCTCCAGAGCAACGCCCGAAGGCCCGCATTCCGGCCAGATGTTGCCCAGCCCGTCGGCACCACCCAGTTCCAGCGGTACCAGGTGATCCAGTTCGCAAACCTGCGTTTCATCGTAGTTTCCGCGTGGTTCGCGAATGCCGTACCAATGGTAGGCCTTGTGCTTTTCCCTCTCACTGGATTCGTGATTCCGGATGCATCCAGTTCTCCAGGCGGGATTCCTCAGCATTGCCACCGTCACGCTTGGGTTGATTCCGCCCGGGGTGCAGCGCGGATCAGGAACCGGATAGCCATCGCGCATCCGCGTGGAACAGCTTCCGGCTGCCGGACGGCGCCAGTGAGCAAAGTATTCCGAGATGTACGTCAAATCAAATTGTGCGCAGTACTGCTGCTCACGAACTTTCCAGCTTGAGCGTTTTCCATAAGCTGTGCGCCGCTCATGCCGCGAAGACCAGAACGCCCCGTCGCCATTTCGGTGGAAGAAAGAAACTCTGCCCCAGAAGAGAGCAACGATTATCGCCGCCACAGCCAGCGTAAAAAGAAAAGAAGTCAAACGGCGAAGCATAACTGACGCCAGCCTAGCACGGCTTCCAAATGCAGCCTACGTTACCGGCTCAAGGGTCCAGCCGGATCGTTGCTTGCCATCCTTCTGGTCCATGCGGCGGAGGCTCTTTGCAGAGCCTCCTACGCAAACACCCGCCCGCTCTGCATCCCCAGCCAAACAGCCATGAAGCCCAAAACCAGGCTGCTGCCAAAGTACAGAAGCGCCGTGGCCGCCTGCCCGTTCTGCATCGCGTGCAGCGTTTCGTACTCAAAGGTGGAGAAGGTTGTATATGCCCCGATAAATCCGATCGGAACCGCATATCTCCATGCCGGATTCAACTCCAGATGTGCGTCCAGAATGGCCAGCACCAGGCCCATCAAAAAGCAGCCGGTGACATTGATGAGAAGGGTACCGTATGGGAATCGTGTTCCCATACGCTCGTACACCCACACACCCACTGCATAGCGGGCAAGTGCTCCCAGCGCCCCGCCGAGCGCAATCCACAGAAATTTCATACGAGTCGAAAATCCTCCTTGGCACTTCAGGCTGCAAGCGCAGCCACCATCGTCATAAAGTGTCAGGAGTCATTGGCTGCCGGAACCGGCAACGGTTGGATTGAGGCGAACTCCACCGCCCTGCAATCAGCTTCTCCGATGCGCGCCGCGCCGTCAAGCGCATCACACTGTTCATCGCAGCAAAACAATGGTTGTCATTTCGGCACTCTGCCTGATGGCCAACCTCCTGAAGGACTAACATCGAAGCGAACTGCGAATGCGAATCATTACCACCTCAACTGCCTATCCGCCGTACTACTTTACGCAAAGCCAGATCGCCGACGAACTTGCGAGCTACTGGCAGCACTCGGTCGATACGGCCATCCTCGAGCGCCTGCACTCGCGCACCGGCGTCGATGGCCGCTACTTTTCGCGCCCGCTGGCCGACTATCGCGCTCTTGACACCTGGGGCAAAGCCAATAACGTCTGGATCGAAACCGCCCTCGACCTCGGCGAGCGCACCATCGAATGCCTCATCCAGCAGTCCGGCATCGACCGCGCCCAGATCGGCGCCATCTTTTTCGTCTCCGTCACCGGCGTCGCCAGCCCGTCCATTGATGCACGCCTCGTCAACCGCCTCAAGCTCTCGCCGCGGATCCGCCGCAATCCCATCTTCGGTCTCGGCTGCGTCGCCGGAGCCGCAGGCCTGGCCCGCGCTGCCGACTACGTCAAGGCCTACCCAGATCAGTACGCCGTCCTGCTTGCCGTCGAACTCTGCTCGCTCACCTGGCAGCGCGGCGATGTCTCCGTCGCCAATCTCATCTCCACGGGCCTCTTCGGCGACGGTGCGGCAGCCGTACTCATCGCCGGCGAAGAGACTCCGGATGCAAAATCCGGCCCTCGTATCCTTGACCACGCCCAGGTCTTCTATCCCGACACCGAAGATGTCATGGGCTGGGATATTTCCGAGAAGGGCTTCCAGATCGTTCTCTCGCCCGATGTTCCCAGCGTCATCCGCGACAACCTCGGCCGCGATGTCGACCAGTTTCTCGCCGCGCACCACCTTACCCGCGCTGACATTGGCTGCTGGATCATGCATACCGGCGGACCCAAAGTGCTGGAAGCCTCAGAAGACGCGCTCGGACTGGAGCGCGGCGCGCTCGCCGTTTCGTGGCAGGCTCTCCGCCGCGTCGGCAACCTTTCCTCCGCATCGGTTCTGGTTGTTCTGGATGACGTCATGAAGCAGCATCGCCCCGCGCCCGGGACAAAAAGCATCCTCGCCGCCATGGGGCCCGGCTTTTGCTGCGAAATGCTTTTGATCGAGTGGTAAGCGGCGAATCCGCTCTAACGGCAGAGCCGCGCTTCGGCTTCCTTCGCGGCCTCATAAATCTGGTCGAAGGACTCCACGGCGTACAGCACCTTCTGCATCTCTGAGACCTTGAATTGCTGTTCCAGCACCTGCTCCAGATTGAAGTCGCGAATCTCCGGTCCGCCCTTGATCACGTACGTCGACTCGCCATGCGACGAGATCAGCCCGCTGCCATAGAGCTTGATTCCGCCGTTCTGGCGAATCACGCCAAACTCCACCGTGAACCAGAACAGCCGCCCCATCCGTTCCAGCTTGTCCTTATCGCCCATGATCGTGGCGCACACTTTGCCGTAGTGCTGCAGGAAATCCGCAAACACCGGATGCGCGTGCATCGGCACATGGCCCAGCACGTCGTGGAAGATATCCGGTTCCGGGGTGTATTCCATCGACTCCCGGCTGCGCAGCCACGTCGTAGTCGGAAAGCGCCGCGCCGCCAGCATCTCGAAGAAGGCATCCGGCGGCAGAAAACCGCTCACTGGCGTCGCATTCCAGCCCGTCAGGGGCTCCAGCCGCTGGTTTACCTCGGCGAGGTTGGGAATCGAGTCGGCCCGGAGCCCAATCTGCTCAAAGCCGTCCAGGTATTCCTGGCAGGCGTGCTCGCGCAGCTGCGGCATGCGGCGGCTTACCAGCTCCTGCCAGACGGCGTGCTGTTCCGGCGTGTACGCGGCATAATCCTGTTGAATCAGATACGGTTCGGCAACGGTCAACGTTGGATGCGATGTGCTGGCCATGCTCTTCTACTCCCGGACGAAAACTCTCTAGCATCATCTTCCGCGGCGCGCCTGTCAACTCACGCGGCTCATCCACTGCACTCTGAACCAGTCCACCCAATCCGGAAATCGCCCCGGAAAAGCAAATGGGCGGCCGCAGCCGCCCCGTGATTCACAGATTTTGCTTACTCCACGCGGTAGTTCGGCGCTTCGCGCGTAATGATCACGTCATGCACATGGCTTTCGCGCAATCCGGCACTGGAAATCCTTACAAACTTCGCCTTCGCGTGCATTTCCTCGATGCTGGAGCAGCCGAGGTAGCCCATGCCAGACCGCAATCCGCCCACCAGTTGGTACACGTTTGCTTCGAGCGGTCCGCGATACGGTACGCGGCCCTCAATGCCTTCGGGCACAAACTTCGCCAGCCGGTTCTGGCTGCTGCGCTCGCGCGCCACCACTCCTTCGACGCTCGAACTGTCCACGCCGTCGCTCGGCCCCTGGAAATAGCGCTCGCCCGAGCCTTGCGCCATCGCGCTCAACGAACCCATCCCGCGATACGCCTTGAACGACCGGCCCTGGTACAGAATCGTCTCGCCCGGGCTCTCGTCCACGCCCGCAAACAGCGAGCCAATCATCACCGCACTGGATCCCGCCGCAATCGCCTTCACCACGTCGCCCGAATACTTGATGCCGCCATCGGCAATGATCGGAATTCCCGCTTCCCGGCCCGCACGCGTTGCTTCGATAATGGCTGTAATCTGGGGCATGCCCGCGCCGGTTACCATGCGCGTCGTGCAGATCGATCCCGGCCCGATGCCGACCTTCACGCCGTCCGCGCCGGCTTCAATCACCGCTTTTGCGCCTTCGTAGGTCGCCACGTTTCCGGCCAGCAAATCCACGTCAGGGAAGCGCGTCTTCACCTCTCGAATCGCTTCCAGCACTCGCGATGAGTGCCCATGCGCCGAATCAATCGAGAGCACATCCACGCGATTCTTTACCATCTCCGCCGCGCGTTCCATGAAGTCGCCCGTGGCGCCAATCGCGCCACCCACGCGCAGCCGCCCCTGCTCGTCCTTTGAGGCGTTGGGATACTTCAGCTTCTTCTGGATGTCCTTGACCGTGATCAGGCCCTTCAGTTCGTACTGATCGTTGACCACCAGCAGCTTCTCGACGCGGTGCTGGTGCAGAATTTCCTCGGCCTGTTCAAGCGTGGTACCCACCGGTACGGTAATGAGATTCGTCTTCGTCATCACTTCGCTGATCGGAATGTCTGTCCGTGTCTCGAACCGCAGGTCGCGATTCGTCAGGATGCCCACCAGCTTCTTGTTCCGCGTCACCGGCACGCCGCTGATCTTGTAGCGCCGCATCACTTCCAGCGCGTCCGAGATCAGTTGCTCCGGCGCCATCGTCACCGGGTCCACAATCATGCCGCTTTCTGACCGCTTCACCTTGTCGATTTCGCCTGCCTGTTCTTCAATCGTCAGGTTACGGTGCACAATGCCAATGCCGCCCTGCTGCGCCATCGCAATCGCCATGCGCGACTCGGTCACTGTGTCCATTGCCGCGCTCAGCAGCGGTGTCGTCAGCCGAATCCGCTTTGTCAGCTGGGTGTCGGTTCGCACCAGGGCAGGAACAATTTCGCTGTAGGCAGGTACCAGCAGCACATCGTCAAAAGTCAGCGCTTCAGGAATAGGTCCGTCAATCATAGGTCGAATCGGTCAAGCTGTCGGGGGTCTACGTGAATGGAAATGGGTAGGCGGGACCAGCTTTGCCATATTGTAGGGTCATCGCAACCCCTGATCAACCTTTGCAGATTAACCCTTGTGCACCTCACCGTCCTGAGGGAGTGACCGATGCGGGCCCGCTCTTGCATCTTTTCTTGACAATTGAGCGTGTTGCGAGGTCTCTTACATGCGGATGCGGCCCATTTGGCTGCGGTCAGGCCAGGCAGGCGTCGCGAAAGGGGGCCACCGTGGATCGCCTCACGTGTCTGGTTCGCTTCTTCTATTTCATGGCTGCGCTCGCAGTCATCGGGCTCGTGACTCCGCTGCACGGGCAGCAACGCGAAGTGAACCGCTACGATCTCTATAGCGGATTCACAGCTTTCAGCACCCCGCACCTCAACCTTACCGAACGTGGCTATAACTTTCAGGCCGGAGTCAACTGGCGCAGCTGGCTTGCGACGGGTTTCGACTTTGACTACGTCACCGGGCACAGCTCGCTGACGCCGAGCATGCTCAAGCCGTCCCTGGCCGCGGAGATCAATGGTGAAATCGCCGCGCTGGAGGCTGCGCAGCAACTGCCGCCGGGATACATGCTGGCCGTTCCTACTGACTCCACCACGCAGACCTTTGCGGCCGGACCGCAGTTTTCCTACCGTCGCTGGAGCTTCGTCACGCTCTTTGTACGACCGTCGCTCGGCGCCGTGCACCAGACCGCGACGCCACACCCGAATCCCGCCGATCCCTTTGCTGTCGCGGTCACGGCGATGCTGGCGCCTTCCGGCAAAAAGGTGGATTGGCAGGGCTTCTACGGCTTTGGCGGCGGCATCGACTGGAACCTCACCCGGCACGTCGCGCTCCGTACCCAGATGGATCTGGTCTACTGGCACCTTTTCAACGATCTGCTGGATGGCAATTGGACGGTGCAATATGCATTCGGCCCGACGGTGCATTTCGGTGGCAATATCCTCGCCCGGCACCGGTAACAGCTTGGCACGGGCTCAAGCCGATCCCCCGGTTCGATTCTCGGGGGCGTAAACCCTTGAGCGGGCATCGCTCTGCGAGGACTCGGGCGAATTTCGATTTCCAGCGACAGTCTCGCCCGCTGACAGGTCGGGATATTTCTGGCTGTGCCAGTGCCCGCCACGCTGTCGGCGCGGAGGCGAGGCCGCGCGTCTTATCGGACTAAATCATATGGATATAATGAATTGAATCGTCATTAATCGTATTCATCGCCACAGCCTCTGCGGCGGTCCAGAACACATTTTGCCGGAATCTGTCCGTCAACTGATCCACAGCGCGAACCCCCAGGAGACTCCTCATGTCTGCGCAGCTCCCGCTTCGTCTCTTGCGCATTCTTCGACTGGCAAAACTGGTGCTGGTTCTGTTGCTGCTGATGACAGCGACCTTCGTGCAGGCCCAGGAAGCGTCGAGCCTAATCGGCACCGTGACGGATGCCTCGGGTGCGGCTATCTCCGGTGCTCATATCACCGTCCAGAACCTCGGTACAGGAGCCAGACGCACCACGGTTTCCGGTCGTGAGGGCCAATATGAAGTCCTTTCGCTGTCTGCCGGACGCTACCGCATCCTCGCCCGCAAGCATGGCTTCGCGCGGGAAGTTCGCACCGGCATCCATCTCGCCGTCGGCCAGTCCGCCACGGCGAATCTCATCCTGCACATCGGCAGCGTTCGCCAGCAGGTCACTGTTCACGCCGACGCATCCCCCATCAGCCTCACCACCTCTGACATCTCCGGCCTCGTCGGCCAGCGCCAGGTCCGCAACCTGCCGCTCAACGGACGCAGTTATGACGAACTCATGACGCTCGACCCGGGCATCGTCAACTACACGTCGCAAAAGACCGGCGGGATCGGCGTCTCCAACTCCACCGTCGGCAACAACTTTGCCGTCTCCGGCAATCGTCCGCAACAGAACCTCTATCTCCTGAATGGCATCGAGTTCACCGGCGCTGCCGAGGTGAACATGCAACCCGGCGGGGTCAGCGAGGAACTCCTCGGCGTGGACGCTGTTCGCGAATTCAATGTCCTCCGCGATAATTACGGGGCCGAGTACGGCAAGCGTCCCGGTGCGCAGGTCCTGATCGTCACCCAGAGCGGTACCAACCACTTCCACGGCAGCGTCTATGAGTTTCTCCGCAACAACGTCCTTGACGCGCCCAATTACTTTGACAGAGGCTCCGCGCCGCCATTCCAGCGCAACCAGTTCGGCGCGGCGCTCGGCGGACCGCTCCAGCGCAACAGGACCTTCCTTTTCGGCAATTACGAGGGTTTCCGCCAGCACCTGCACCAGACCGGCGTCGATCTTGTCCCTGATGCCAACGCGCGTCTTGGCCTGCTCCCGTGCAGGCTCGTCAGCCCTACGCCCAATCCGTGCCCGGCGTCCGGCCTCGTCCGTGTCGGCATCGCTCCCGGCGTCGCACCGCTGCTCCATCTGTGGCCCATGCCCAGCCCCGGCGCGCCGGACTTTGGCGGTATCTCCGAGGCCTTCAACAGTCCGCTACAAATCATCCAGGACGACTTCGGCACCGCCCGCCTGGACCGCATCTTTTCCGCTCGCGACACGTTCAGCGGCGTTTACACCATCGATGCCAGCTCCGACCTCACGCCCACCAGCACCAACCTCTACAGCACTGACCTTGAAAACCTTACCGAACACGTTGCCAGCCTCGAAGAGACCCACATTTTCTCACCCTCGCTGCTCAACGTTGTCCGCATCGGCTTCTCGCGCGCCTATTACTACTACACCGGCGAGCCCACTCCCGGAACACCCGCCGCGAGCGTCCCCGGCTTTGTCGCTGATCACGCCGTTGGACAAGTCGTGGTCGGAGGCAGCGCAGCGGCCAATCCCGCTGCGCAAATCAGCCTCGCCGGGAGCAACGTTGGCACCAACCTCCATATCGCACGCAATCTCTTCACTTACAAGGACCGCCTCACTCTTACCCGCGGCCGCCAAAATATCTCCGCCGGTGTGTGGGTTGAGCCATTGCAGTCCAATGAGGATCTGGCCCTTCTGCAAGCCGGCCAGGCCACTTTTGCCGGGCTTCAACAATTTCTTGAGGGAACCATCGCGAACCTGGGCTACGATCCCGCGCCCACTGAGATGAACTGGCGCATGCTCATGGGCGCCTGGTATGCGCAAGACGTCGTCCGCGTTACGCCGCGCCTCACGTTATCGCTTGGCTTCCGCGACGGCTTCACCAACGGCTGGAACGAAGCCCATAATCGCGCCGCCAACTTCGTCTTCCAGAACGGCGTCATCCAGACGCAGCCCCGCATCGGTCACTCGATATTTACTGTCAATCATGCGAAATTCCTGCCGCAGCCCCGCATCGGTCTCGCGTGGCAGCCCGTCGCGCACACTGTCATTCACGCCGGCTTCGGCATGTACTACGACATGCAGGACGCCCTCGGCTACCGCATGGACCAGAACGCGCCCTTCAATCCCACCTATCATGTCCTCCATTTGCCGGTGGCCAGTCTCCCCGTGTCGGCAGGCACGCTTCCGGCCAGCGCAAAGATCGCTCCCGCCGGCGTCCAGCCCAACATGAAGACCCCAACCCTGGTCTCGTGGTCGCTCCGTGTCGATCGCCAGCTCACGCCGAATACCTACTTCTCCGTGGGCTATATCGGCTCGCACGGCTATCACGAGATGCTCAGTCTCGACGACAACGAACCGACGCCCGCGGTCTGCCCCTCGGCATCCTGCCCGGCCGCATATCCTGCCAGTTTCCCCACGCCGCTTGCCGGCTCAGCCGTTCCAGACGGTGCGAACTACATTCCCGCCGGAACGCCACTCGCCAACCCCAATCTGGGTGCGGCATGGGCATGGTTCTCGCTGGGGAGCAGCTCCTACAATGCGCTCCAGCTAGACTTCCATCACCGTCTCACCCACGGTCTCCTGCTTCGCGGCGTCTATACCTGGTCCAAGGCTCTGGACGATGGCGACTCCCTCAACGCCACGGCCTCCGGAAACGCTCCCGGCCTTGTCTCGAATCCCTTTGACATTCGCGCCGACTGGGGGCCCGCCACCTATGATGTCCGCAACGTGGCTACCGCCGACACGCTCTATCAGTTGCCCTTGGGCCATGGTCAGCGGTATCTGGCGCATCTCCGGGGTTTTGCCAACGCCCTTGCCTCCGGCTGGACGGCCACCTCCATCGTTACCCTCCAGTCCGGTTTTCCATTTACACCCGAACTCAGCTACAACCCTTCCAACAATGGCGATGCCACCAATCCGGTTCGTCCCTTCGTCAACCCTGTCTTCCATGGCCGGGTCATCACCGGTAGACCCAGCCAATGGTTCCATCCGGCGGCCTTCCTCGCTCCGCCGCCCGGCAGCGGCTTTTACGGTAATCTCGGCCGGGACTCGCTCAGCGGCCCCAGCCTCGCCACCTGGGATTTCTCCACCCTCAAGGACACAGCTCTCCGCGGTCGCCTCCACCTCCAGTTCCGGGTGGAAATCTTCAACCTGCTCAACCGCGCCAACTTCAACACGCCGAATCTGGTTGTCTTTACCCCCTCTGGCCTGTCGCCCACTGCCGGAGTCATCACCAGCACCTCCACCACGGCACGACAGGTGCAGTTCGGCGCCAAATTGCTCTGGTAAACAGGCCCTGTCATGCCACCGCGAATTGCCATTGTCAGGTGTGCCGAAGGGAGAACTCGTTTGAATCTTTGTCCCTGCAGCGGTAATCTATAAGAGCGAACAGGTTCATCCAGCGTGTCAGTACTTGGCGCGGAGGTGGAGTGGGCGAGAGCCCACTTTTTATTTGCTGCAATGTTATGGCCTTTGATCTCGATCAGATTCGCTTGGCGGCTCAGCGCGTCGCCACTTCGCATGGCCTCGATGTCGTCGATATCGAGTTCCAGGGCGGAGCGAAGCACCGTCTGCTGCGCATCTTTATCGAGAAGAATGCCGCTGGTCGCGCCAAACTGGCCGACAGGCTGAAGTCGGAAGGAGCAGTACCCGAGCCTCTGCCCGGCAGCGTGAATCCGGAACATCTGGCAGGCATTACACATGAAGACTGCCAGGCTTTCAGCGCCGACTTTGGTGCGCTGCTCGATGTGGAAGACCTGATTCCAGGCACGGCGGAATACACGTTGGAAGTTTCATCTCCGGGCCTTGATCGGCGTTTGACGGGGCGGGCTGATTTCGAACGGTTTGCCGGCAGCCTGGTCAAGATTCGGACCTTTGAACCGGTCAACGGCAACCGGCACTGGCAGGGCAGGCTCACCAGGATCGAGGACAACATTCTCAGCCTGGACCTTACGGCAAGCAAGCAAGGCAAGGGAAAGCAGAAGAAGGCGGTCGAGGCGGCCATTCAGATCGATCTGGCCAACGTCGAAAAGGCGAACCTGGTTCCGGAATTGTAAGCATCTGTGACGCGCCGCGAGTGCGGCCCGTCACAGACAGCAACGCAGCAGTATCTGCTGAATGAATTGAGAGAAACGCATGGCAAGTCCTCTTTACCAAAGCATTGAAGCACTCAGCCGCGATAAAGGCATCGATCCCGAGATTGTCGTCAGCGCGGTCGAAGACGCGATCGCCCTGGCAACCCGCAAGTCCTACAAGACGCAGGAAAACATGCGCGCCGAGCTGGATCGCGAGACCGGCGAAATTCGCGCCTATATCTACAAGTCCGTGGTCGCCACAGCCGAGGAAATTGACGATCCCCTCAATCAGATCACACTTGAGGAAGCGCGCCAGCTGGCGCCCGGCGTAGAGGTCGGCGGTGAAATTCGTTTTTACAAGCCCACGGATGTGCTCGGGCGCATCGCCGCGCAGATGGCCAAGCAGGTCATCTTCCAGAAGGTGCGGGAAGCCGAGCGCGACACGGTATTCAACGAGTACGCGCATCGCATCGGCGAAGTTCTTACGGCGACCGTGAAGCGTGTCGAAATGCAGGACGTCATCTTCGACCTCGGCAAGGCCGAGGCTCGCATGCCGCGCCGCGAGCAGTCGCGTCTCGAGCAGTTTGCCGTCGGCGAGCGCGTCCGCGTTGTGCTGCTGCGCGTCGATCGCGCCGCCAAAGGTCCACAGGTCATTGTTTCGCGCGCCGCGCCGGAACTCGTGCAGAGCCTCTTTCAGGGCGAGGTCCCCGAGATTTACGACGGCACGGTTTCGATCCGCGCCATCGCCCGTGAAGCCGGTGAGCGCACCAAGATCGCCGTCATGTCGCGCGACAAGGATGTCGACCCCGTCGGCGCCTGCGTCGGCATGAAGGGCATGCGCGTGCAGTCCATCATTCGTGAACTGCGCGGCGAAAAAATCGACATCATTGAGTACAGTGACGAGATCACTACCTTTGCCGAGCGTGCACTGCAGCCGGCCAAGGTCAGTCGCGTCAGCATCACTGATCTTGCCGAAAAGCAGATCGAGGTCATCGTCGATGACACCCAGCTTTCGTTGGCGATCGGCAAGAAGGGGCAGAATGTCCGCCTTGCAGCCAAGCTGCTCGGCTGGAAGATCGACATCAAGAGCGAAGAAGAGAAGCGACAGGAGCTCGAACAGCAGATGGCCGGCTTCGCTGGTACGGCGACTGCCATCGAGGAAGTCAAGGAACTCGGCGAGTCCATCATTCAGAAGCTTGTTGCTGCCGGCGTCACCAGCGTCGAGGCGCTTGCGGATATGACTCCCGAGCAGCTGGAAGAAATTCCGGGTATTGGCGAAAAGACGCTCGAGAAGATCAGCGTCGCCGTCCGCCACTACTTCGGTCAATATGAGCCCGGCGAAGAGCGTCCGGCGTCTGCTCCAGTTGAACCCGCCGCGGAGGATGTCACGCAGCTGGAAGCGCAGGCCGACGCGCAGGCTGCTGAAGAAATCGCGGCGCTCCAGCAGGATTTCACGCAGGCCGGCCAGGAATTCGAGCCCGAGGATAGCTCCGGCGTCATCCATAACGAAATCGCCGAGGAGGCGATCGCCGCATTCACCGAGTCCGGCTCCGCGATGGATGCCGATGGCGCTGAGCCGATGTCTGCCGGCGCCGAGGATACGAGCCGCACCATCGCCCGGCACCAGCGGCATGCCAAGGGTGTGGCTGCCGGCGAAGTGGAAGAAGAAGCATTTGCCGATACGGCAGAGACAGAGACGGAAGGGGGAAAGGGTGCGTAATGCGCCCGTTCCCGTTGCAGAGCTGCATGGGTATCTCTGAGATGAGCGAGCAATTCGTCGCAAATCCGGGGATAATAGACAAAGGCAATCCCGCGTTCGAGAGGTTATCTATGACGTTCTGAGTGCGTGGGCTAAGCTGCGGAAGACTAAGGGGCGGATGAGTAAAGTTCGAATCAACGATCTAGCGCGTGAACTGGAAGTAAAGAGTAGAGCCATTCTGGATGCGCTGAAAGAATGCGGAGTAACCGAGAAAAAGACGCACTCCAGCTCCATTGAGCTGGACGAGGCGGAGCGTGTGCGCGCCTATATCCGGCGCGGCGGCCGCGGAGCTTCACAGACGGCGGCGCAGCGGCAGGAAGAGCCGAAGCCGAAAATTGACTGGTCGCGTGTTTCCAAGCCTGGAGACGTGTTGAAAGCCATACAGGAGCGGAAGGAGCAGGAGTCGGTTGTGGCGCGAGCTGCGCACCCCGCCTCACCCTCCACCCCGGCAGCAGCCAGGCCCGTAGTCGCTCGCCCGCCTGCTCCGCCACGTTCGACAGCACCCGGGGCTTCCAGAGCTTCGGCTTCGGCCGCTGCACCGCAGAAGCCGGCTCCGCGCCGCATTGTTCCCCAGCCTCGCCAGGCACCCAACGTCATTGCTCCGCCCCCGGTCAAGCCGGCGATCGCTTCAAAGCCGCCAGTGCGGGCAGTAGTGGCTGCTCCTCCGCCACTGCAGCCGCCTGCGCAGCAGGAGCCCAGGTCACCCCTCGGCGGCGCTCCGGAAATCCCAGTTCCCATTAAGTCGCCAGCCGTTCCGGCTGCTGCTCCAGCGCCCGCTCCGCCGGTGGCGGAAAAGCCGTCCGCACCAGTTCCTGTTGCCGCTGCTCCTGCCGCTGCTTCTGCCGCGCCCCAGTTGCCCGCAGCACCAGTTGCACCTTTAGCTCCCGTAGAACCTGAAGCTGCGCCGGTGGCAGTGGAGGAAGCGCCAAAGCCTGCTGCCCCTGCGGCTCCAGCTGCGCCTCAACGCCGCGTCATTATGCCGCAAACTGGACCGCGTCCGGTCTACACGGCGCCGCCTCGTGCGGCCGCGGCGCCCCCGGCTTCCAGTCCTGGCGGCATTCAGCGCGGCAAACCCATTTTCGATCGCCGTCCGGGTGGCCCCGGCCAGCGCCCGCAATCCGGCCCTGGCGGCCGACGCCCGATGCATCCCACTCGCAGCCAGCCCGGCGGCCCCGGCGGCCGTCCCGGTTTTGGTGGCCCACGTCCCGGCTTCGGCCAGCGTCCCGGCGGTGGATTCAACGGGCCGCGCCCGGGCATGGGTGCGGCTGGCCTTGTGCCGCCCCCCGGTGAAGCTCCGCGTGCGCAACGCCCCGGTGCGCCACGCCGCGGACGCAGCGATCAGTACCCGAAGACCAAAGAAGGCCCGATGAAGGGCTTTGCTCCGCCATCCCGTTTCGGCGGAGCGCAGGTTCCTGCCGAGCCCCTGCCCATCACGCGCACCATCACCGTGACAGAGGGCATCAGCGTCAAGGATCTGGCTGAAAAACTCGGCGTTCGCGGCAAAGATCTCATCGCAACGCTGCTCATGCGTGGCGTCATGGTCACCGTCAACCAGTCCCTCGATGCCGACCTCGTCAAGGATGTCGCCCGCCAGTTCGGCGCCGACACACAGTTCATCAGCTTCGAAGACGAGCTGGCCAACGAAGCGCTTGAGAGCATGCTCGCGCAGGAGAATCCTGACGAGCTCGAACTCACGCGTCCTCCGGTTGTCACAGTCATGGGCCACGTCGACCACGGCAAGACTTCGCTGCTCGACGCCATTCGCGAAACCGACGTAGCCGGCGGAGAGGCCGGTGGCATCACCCAGCACATCGGCGCTTACAAGGTGCGCATCGGCAAGCCCGATTCGCCCGCCTTCGGCCGCGAAATCGTCTTCCTCGATACGCCTGGCCACGAAGCCTTTACTCGCATGCGTGCCCGCGGCGCCAAGGTCACTGACATTGTCGTCGTGGTGGTCGCTGCCGATGACGGCGTCATGCCGCAGACCGTGGAAGCCATTGATCACGCCAAGGCTGCGGGCGTGCCCATCATCGTGGCCGTGAACAAGATCGACAAGCCCGATGCCCAGCCCGACCGCGTCAAGAAACAGCTCGGCGATCGCGGCCTCGTGCCGGAAGCCTGGGGCGGCAATACCGTCTTCGTGGACGTCTCGGCCAAACAGCGGCTCAATCTCGATCTGCTGCTCGAAATGATCTGCCTGGTCGCCGACCTCGGCAACCTCAAGGCTCAACCCGGACGCTCCGCCGTCGGCACCGTCATCGAGGCCAAGCTCGATCGCGGCCGCGGCGCCGTGGCCACCGTGCTCGTCCAGAACGGTACCCTCCGCGCGCAGGACAGCTTCATTGTCGGCAATACCTTTGGCAAGATCCGCGCCATGTTTGACGATCGCGGACGCGCCATCGAGGATGCGGGCCCATCCACCCCGGTCGAAATTCTCGGCCTCGAAAGCATGCCTGATGCCGGCGATACCTTCCTGGTGGTCGCCGACCGCGACAAGGCCAAGGGCATCGCTCAGTACCGGAAGATGAAGGAGCGCGAAGCCCAGCTTGCCAAGTCGTCCCGCGTCTCGCTCGAAGGCCTGGCCGAGCAGATCAAGCAGGCCGGCGTCAAAGAGCTTCCGCTCATCCTCAAGGGCGACGTCACCGGTTCGGTCGAAGTCCTCGCCGACTCGCTTCAGAAGATGTCCACCGAAAAGGTGCGCATCAAGGTCATCCGGTCCGGCGTCGGCGCCATCACTGAGAGTGATGTGCTCCTCGCCTCCGCATCAAACGCCATTATCATTGGCTTCAATGTGCGGCCGGAGCGCAAAGCTGCCGACCTTGCCGAGCAGGAGAACGTCGAGATCCGCCTGCACTCTATCATTTACGAGCTGCAGGACGAGATTCACAAGGCCATGCTCGGTCTCCTCGAACCCGTCTTCAAGGAGAACTACCTGGGCCGCGCAGAAGTCCTCAACGTCTTCCGCATTCCCAAGGTGGGTACGATCGCCGGCTGCCGCGTTACCGATGGTGTTCTCCGGCGCGACGCGGACATTCGCCTCATGCGCGACGGCGAGCAGGTCTTCAAGGGCAAGCTGACTTCGCTCAAGCGATTCAAAGATGACGTGAAGGAGGTTACCAACGGCATGGAGTGCGGCGTCGGGCTCAACACCGTCGACATCCAGGTCGGCGATACCGTTGAAGCCTTCGTCACCGAGCGCGTCGCCGCCGAACTCACGGCACGCTAACCGCAATCTTCTGGAAACACTAGGCCCCGGTCACGCACCGGGGCCTTTGCTATTTTGCCATTGGCTCTGAGGGGTCGACACAAAGGAAATTTCAACAGAATCAAGAGCTTAAAAGGAACTTGAGAGCTTCGCCTGAAAGACTGTGGGGGGGTGGTTGCCCGCATAGAAAATCAGGAGGACGACAATGACAATTCCAACCATTGTTCCCCACCCTGACAGGGCATAATTCCGAGATCGAGGCAATTCCTTTTCTGGAGCAGCGATGGCAGGGATGCTCTCACTTCGATCGAGCTGACGCAAGTCGCCCACAAGTCCATGATGAATCAACGCTCTCTCCAATCATTTTCCGGGTGCGTTGATCGTCAGCTGAATCAAGAAGAGTCAGTGCGATAATTTGCCTCTTCAGGCAACCCGGAAAATGCCGAAAAATGCCATAAAAACGACCCTCCACGATATACTTACAGGGTGACCGTACACACTGATTCGCTCTCCTCCAGCGCCGTCCGCGATAATGCTCAGGAACGCAAAGTGCTCCTGCTAAAGCCCCGTGGTTTCTGCGCGGGCGTCGTCCGCGCCATTGATATCGTACGAATCGCGCTCGAAACCTTCGGTGCGCCCATCTACGTGCGCAAGGAGATCGTTCACAATCGTTTTGTGGTCAACGAACTGGCGGAAAAAGGCGCCATCTTCGTCGAAGACATCGATCAGGTGCCCCAGGGCAGCCGCGTCATCTACAGCGCACATGGCGTTTCTCCGGCTGTGCGCCAGCAGTCCAAGGACCGCAAGCTGCGGGTCATTGACGCCACCTGCCCGCTCGTCACCAAGGTGCATGTGGAGGCAGTCAAGTTTGCCAGGCAGGGCTATTCGCTGATCCTCATCGGTCATCGCGACCACGACGAAATTGAAGGCACGCTCGGCGAAGCGCCCGATGCCACCACCGTCGTTTCCAGCGCTGCTGAGGTGGCTGCGCTCGAAATTCCCGACCCAGACCGCGTCGCCTACCTCACGCAGACCACGCTTTCGCTCGACGAAGCTCGCGACATCATCGACGCGCTCAAGCACAAGTTCCCCAACATCGTCGGGCCGCACTCGCAGGATATTTGCTACGCCACGGAAAATCGTCAGGTCGCCGTCAAGAATGTGGCCCATTCGGCGGACCTGGTTCTGGTGGTAGGCTCCAACAACAGCTCGAATTCCAATCGCCTCGTCGAAGTCTCGCGCAATCTCGGGACGAAGGGCTTTTTAATCGACAACTCAAAGGCGATCGATCTCGCCTGGCTGCAAGACGTCTCCACGGTCGCTGTCACGGCCGGTGCTTCAGCGCCGGAAGTGCTCGTCGAAGACGTAATTGCCTTCCTGCGCTCCAAGGGCTTCGGTCAGGTGGAAGAAGTAGAAGTGATGCCGGAGAACGTCCGGTTTGGTCTGCCACCGGAAATCGTGCAGGCGATCCAGGCGGCTCCATCGGCTCCCGCGGCGGTCTAACGCAGTTTCAGACTTCTTTCGGAAGGCACCCAGGGAAGCATGAGTACTTCACAGACGGCAAAAGACGGTCGGCAGGGCACACCAACCGCCGGAACTGCCCCTAGTTCCTCTAAGTTAAAATTCGGCCGCCTCGATGCGGCGCTGCAGGACGTCAAGGCTGCGATTGAACGCGCCAGGAATCACCTCTTCTCGCTCCAGGATGCAGAGGGCTGGTGGTGCGGCGAACTCGAAGCCGACGCCATGCTTGAGGCTGACTATATCTTTCTCCACACCCTCCTTGGCACCGGGGACGCAGGCAAGCTGCGCCGGGCCATGACCGAGATTCTGCGCTACCAGAACGAAGACGGCAGCTGGAGCCTCTATCCCGGCGGCCCCGGCAACATCAGTCTTTCGGTCAAATGCTACTTTGCCGGAAAGCTCATGGGCATGAGCGCCGACGATCCCATTCTCGCGAAGGCGCGGGAGTGGATCCTGGCCCATGGCGGCGTCACCGAGTGCAATACTTTCACCAAGATTTACCTCTGCGCGCTCGGCCAGTACGAATACGACGCTGTCCCGGCCATCCCGCCGGAGATCGTCCTCCTTCCACACAGTCTTT
>JAJZIF010000338.1 GCA_021810735.1 Acidobacteriota bacterium | reverse complement strand
TGTCTTCGTTTAAATGTCCATCGATTTGTTGGACACTACGCTAGCTATGGCGTTTGTCAAAAATAAACACCTGTTGTTGAGAAGTGATCCGCGCATTGAAATCATGGATTCGCGGCCATTTTCACTGCGAAATAAGAAACGGCAGACTCGCCAGCGTGAGTGTAACCTGTGCCGCCACCACAGCCCCCGTCAGCCACAGAAACATGCGCCGATGGCCCGATTCCAGCATGTCGGCGAACACGCCGCCGATAAATGTCAACACGAACGGCAGCGCCCAGAGCCATGGCTCGCTCCGGACTCCCGTGGTTTCCAGTGCCAGCAGCAGTGCCGCAACGATCAGCGGCGTCGTGTTCCCAAAATACCTGGAGCGGCGGTGGAACAGGTAAATTGCAACCGTGCTTAGCGCGGCGATGGTAATTCCAGCATTTGGCAGGCTCTCCATTATAGGGAAACCTCCCTGCCACCCCACCCACATGCGCGCATCCGCGCTTTGGAAAACATAACTGAGCGCATCCAGACGGAATGCATAGGACGCAACCATGATCAGGAATCCGCCGCCCGCCGCCATGGCCAATACGGGGATCACCTGCGCGCGTCTATCCTCCGCCAGATACAGCATGAATCCCAAGGCCAGCAGAAGCCCTAGAATGGCTGCTGCTACATGCGCCGTGGCCGTCAGGCCCAGGGCCACGGTCAGCAGAAGCAGCCGAGGGCGCCACTTTCTTTTCGGCCCCTGCATCGCATGCGCGAGACCAATCGCCGTATAGAGAGCGCCATACAATCCCCAGGCCGCAAGAATCTCATTGTTGGGCCGCACGCACGCGCGGATCATCTCCGGCGAAACACAATACAAGGTCAGCGCAAGAAAGCCTCCCTCATTGCCATACAACCGCCGCGACACCCACCAGATGCCGCCTCCCAGCCAGACGCCAAACAAAATAAACGGCAGCCGCAGCAACAGCAGCACGTCCCCGGCGAGATGACGCATTTCCCAGGTCGAAACGCCGCTTGGCTGGCCTAGGAGAATGCGCTCCAGGGTCAGCGGCAATCCAGCAACCCTGTACGCAAATGTCCCGTCGCTGATGTTGCCGCAGGAGGTCAAATATCCAGCCAGTGGGGAAGGCCGTTCCCACAGCTCGCGCCCGCAGCGCGCGTATTGATAATCGAGGCCTGTCAGTGTCTGGTGGTGAACCACCCACAGACACTGCGCAACAAACAGCAGTAGCATCGCAGCAGCCAGCATCTGCGGTCTGTGGAATTCAAACTTGGGCGCGCGCATGGTCTGTTGCTGAGTTTACTAGAGGAGGACAGGCAACCGCCCGCACCCATCCGATCATCGTATGTCAGCGAATCGACTTCGCCAGTCAACCCCGCTGGAACTCGCTATAGCCTGGACGAAACCTCCAAAAAAATCAGACACTACTGGAAATCATGGCTGAAACAAAACCGCCTATGTCTCGGATTATCGTAATCGGAGCGGGCGTAATGGGATTGGCCGCCGCGTATCAGGCGCTGGTGAATGGGCATCAGGTAGATATTCTGGAGGCCTCCACGGAACCTGGCGGCATGGCGGCTCACTTCGATTTCGGCGGCCTTTCGATCGAACGTTTCTACCACTTCGTCTGTCGGTCAGATCATCCAACATTTGAATTGCTGGCCGAGCTCGGCATTGCCGATAAGATGCGTTGGGTGGAAACCAGCATGGGTTTTTTCCATCACGGAACCTTGCACCATTGGGGCGATCCCATCTCTCTGCTCATGCTTCCTGGAGTCAGTCTGACCAGCAAGCTGCGCTATGGACTTTTCGTCTTTGCTTGTACGCAGCGCGATCAGTGGCCTTCGTTGGAACATCAGTCGGCGACAGAATGGATTACCCGCTATTGCGGCAAGGATATTTATGACCGGTTCTGGCACCCGCTGCTCGATTTTAAGTACTACGAGTATGCGAACAATATCTCCGCTGCCTGGATTTGGACTCGAATCCGAAGAATCGGAAAATCTCGGAAAAATATTATGCAGGAAGAACTCGGCTACATCGAGGGAGGCTCGAAAACCTTAGTGGACACTTTGCTGGATGCGATCGCCCGACGGGGCGGTCGTCTGCATCTCGGTACGCCTGTGCAGCGCGTAGTGATTGAAAACAACCGCGTCACGGGCGTCGCCACGTCCGCAAGCCACTTCTCTGCGGATGCCGTCATTTCTACCGTCCCGATTCCGCTCATCGCGGGAATGATTCCAGACTTGCCGCCGGAGTGGAAAGCTCGCTACGAGGCCATTCACAGCATTGGGGTAATTTGTGTCATTTTGAAATTAAAGCAGTCGGTCAGCCCACATTTTTGGGTAAATATCTCAGAGCAGGGCATCGAAATACCCGGTGTCATTGAGTTTTCCAACCTTAGGCGCGTCAACGACATGACCATCGTATATGTTCCCTATTACATGCCAGTGACAAATGCGAAGTTTTCATGGTCAGACGACAAACTGAGGGATGACGCCTTCTCCTGCCTGCAGCGGATCAATCCGGCGTTGACACGCAGTGACATCATCGACGTCAAGGTGGCGCGCCTCAAGCACGGACAGCCTATTTGCGAGCCAGGATTTGCTGCGAAAATTCCGCCGATCCAAACGCCGATTCGTGGCCTCCAGATTGCCGATACTTGCTTTTATTACCCAGAGGACCGCGGGATTGCAGAGAGCGTTCGGCTGGGTCGCAACATGGCCCGATCGATCGAAAGCAACTGCCCATGATGACGGATGAACCCATACAAAAAGAGGAGGGCAGAAGCGAAACCATGCCAGCCCCGCTTGTCCCCACGGAAAGGGCCAAGCCATCCGATTCAAATCGAAATGCGCTGCTATGTGCCTTGATCGTGACAGCTTCCGTGTTGATCACGAATCCCGTCGCATATATGCCGTTTAGCGACGAGTTTTCCTACGACAAGACCGCACTGGAATTTGCCCGCACTGGACATATTCTTTACAACGGTTGGGCCACCGCCATGCTGGGATGGTTGATTCCATGGGGCGCCCTCTTTATCAAGGCCTTCGGATTTTCCTTCACGGCGATGCGGCTATCGATGCTTCCTGTCGACGCGGCGACTGTGTATCTGTTCCATCAGATATTGCGGCAGTTTGGGATCAATTCAAGAAACGCGGTATTCGGTACCCTGGCATTCGCGCTTTCACCCGTTTTCATGCCTTCCGCGGCGAGTTTCATGTCCGATATACCCGGAATATTCGTCATTTTTGCCTGCATGTACATGTGTCAGCGGGCAGTCTCGACACCTGGCAATAGGATCGCTCTCTTGTGGCTGTGTTCCGCAGCGGTGTTCAACGTGGCAGCGGGTACCGTGCGCCAGATCGCATGGCTGGGAGCGCTGGTCATGGTGCCATCGACCGCATGGTTGCTGCGCAAACATCGCGGCATCAAGATCGCCGGAGTTGCACTGTGGGCGGGCAGCCTCATAGGTGTGCTTGTTTTTCTGCATTGGTTCAAACACCAGCCATATTCGGTACCAGAACACATTATCTGGGGTCCCATCCACTTCACAATATTTGTCCATCTGGCCGCGGAAGTTCTAAAGACTGTCCTTTGCCTGCTCCTCGTCATTCTCCCTGTTTCTTCGGCTTGGCTGCCGACCGCGCGCCAACTGAATCGACCCGCATGGTTGAGACTCACCGGTGTTATGGCCCTATCCATTTTCCTGGTGTTCCTCGCGTCTGCCACGGGAAGGATTGACAGTTGGCTGATGCCTTGGCTCATGTTCCTTCTGGCCGAACAATCCAGCCTGCTACCGGGCATGTTCGGTACACCTTTCGCAATGACTCTGTGGATACGCCTCGCTATTTCTCTAGCTGTAGTTGCATCCGGGGTTATTACCGCGGAACAGATAGCGAGCCGAAAGCCGAATCGGCGCCTCTACTCCGACAGCCATGAAAAATCGTGGGCCGAGGTGTCCTGGATCCTCGGCCCATATTCACTGAGCTACCTGCTGTTATTGGTTCCAAGAGGGGCTTTCGACCTAATCCAGGACAGATATCTTGTGGGCGTGGTTCCCGTCGTAATCGTCTTTCTGCTCAAGCTGTACCAGGAGCGAGTCAGCGCGAAACTTCCGTCCTTCAGCCTGATGATGCTCACTGTATTCGCGGTGTATTCCATTGCTGGTACTCATGACTTTTTTGCAGAATCTCGTGCTCAGGTTCGGGCGATTCGAATGGTTGAAAGCGCCGGCGTGCCAAGAAAATTCATTCAAGCGGGTTTCCCGTCGGATGGGTGGCTGCAGATTGCCAATGGTGGCCATATCAATGAGCCGCGGATACAAGTGCCCGCCGGAGCATACAACCCGAATCCTCCGACACAGGTCCCTGAAGAGTGCCGGGACGGATTTACCAAATTTGCACCAATCATCACTCCCAAATACTTCATTCTCTTCCCTTGGTTCAAAAACTCTCCATATCCCATTCCTGAGTGGTGTTTTGTTCCGGCAGATTTCCCTCCGGTCAAATATACGGGATGGCTGCCGCCGTTTCATCGGGCCCTTTATGTCCAGCAATTGAGGAACGGACCGCACTAAACCTATTCGCGTTGCATCGCCTCGCCGCTCACGATACCATGCGCTTGCATGGAGTTGAATCGCCCATCCGACCGCATTGTCTCCGCTGAGCCGCTCGAAGACGACCTCGCCATCGATCTGAAGCTGCGCCCGCAGCGGCTGAATGAGTTCATTGGTCAGCGTAAGGCCAAAGAGCAATTGTCGATCGCCCTCGAGGCCGCCCGCAATCGCGGCGAGGCGCTGGATCACGTTCTGCTCTCCGGCCCTCCGGGACTGGGCAAGACCACACTCGCCAATATCATTGCCAATGAACTGGGCGTTGCTTTTCAACAAACCTCCGGTCCGGCGATTCAAATTCAGGGCGACCTGACCGCCATCCTGACCAA
>JAJZIF010000337.1 GCA_021810735.1 Acidobacteriota bacterium | reverse complement strand
AGGAGACGGCGTCAACAGGTGTGAGAGAGCATCAGCAATCTGCTTTAATGCATCCGGAATCTTCATGACTGCTTTCGCACGAACGGGTACGCCGCACTCATGCGCGAGCCTGATACACATCTTTGCTGTTGCCAACATACATTCGACGGCATCCGAGCGGTTTACGATCAATCCGGGAGAGAGTCCGCCGATAGAAAGGTGGAAATGAGGCGCTGAGTTGAGATTCACTGCCTCAAGAGAGATATCGTCGAGATCGCGGCTGAAGCGACTCGGTCCGCCGTGAATTGCGAAACTGAACTTGGGGTGGAGGTTTACATAGAGCGGTTCCGCCCGCAATTGTCGATCCAGTTCATGGATCAGCGGTCGCGGATCGAGGAGTTCCTCGCCGTCAAGCCCCGCAATCGGGCTAGTGACGATATTGCGCACTCGATCATGCTGCGGCGAAGGCAGGAGGCCTGCCAAAGAAATGCTTTCAACGATATGGCTGAGGTCCTGATTCCGAATCGCGCGCAACTGAAGGTTCGCACGCGAGGTGATTTCAATGGTTCCGTCGGCAAAGCCACGGGACAGATCGGCGACGGCCCGAAGTTGATTTGCCTCGATCAACCCTCCCGGCACCCGGATGCGAATAAGCAGACCGTCTTTCGCCTGGACTGCATGAAGGACGCCCGGACAGAAGTGTTCCCCAACTCTCATGGAGCGCCTGCTTTCTGAGCGATAGCGGGGGAGATCGACCTTGGTCTGAACAAGTGCACCTCACCACAAGCGGGAAAAGAGGCACAAAGCTCAATGACCTATGAGCGATTGCTTCCCGTTTCCACGCGGAGAAGAATCAAGACGATATCTGAAGGTAGGTCTCCTGATTGACAGGCCGAGCGCTCTTTCTTGATGCTCTGGAGTCTTCGCCTTCCTCGGTCTGATCGAGTGGCTTACGAAGAGTCCATCTCCTGAACACAGTGGCGGGACCATGCCGGACTCACACCGGCTTCCCTGTTATGCCCTCACGAGCACCCCAGAATCTTTACCTAATCTACCAGACTCATTTCGCCAGGCTCTAATTTCCATCCCCGGAAAGCGGGCAACCGCTGCTCCGCAAGCTCCAGAATTGGCCGTTCGATCGAAGGCCCGTCATCGACACGGGCGGGATATCGATACGCCAGAACGATTGCGCGGGAGCCTGCAAAGTAAGCTTTCTGCCAGTCATCGACGAAGTACCGCAGGCCTTTCCTGCGAGTTTGCTCTGGAAATTCCGGATCGCGTCCGGGGAGATGCAGTTGCCGCTTTGGAGCACACTCGGGATACTCTTCGGCTGGTTGACCGAACGCGACCGGGCCACGCACACGCTGGTTCGTTAGAACAACCGGCGGCGTGGTACAACAGTGTCAGACCCAAGGTGCCCGCGCAAGGGCTGAAAAGGGAAGTCCGGTGCAATCCCGGTGCGGTCCCGCCACTGTAAACGAAGATGAGTCGCCAAACATCCACTCGGTTTTGAAGCTGGGGAAGGAGGAGGCTCGGCACACGCAAGAAGGTGCAGCTTCGAAGCCAGGAGACCTGCCAGGGGTACATTGCAATTTCTGCGGAGACAGAAACTATGCGCCTGACCTCGGCACCATCAGCCCATCCAATCCCGATCGCCAGTTTCGACCACTCACAAGAGAATGAGGCGTAGCCGTGGCCGAATCTTTTCGACAACGCGTGATCCGCGCCGATGGCCGCGCCTTCAACATCGTCCAGCATCGAGCGCATTTGACCTATTGCTATACCGGTTGCTGTTGCGGCATCACCGAGCGCGGGTACGCCGCCGTCCCAGTTGATGTTTATACGCAGGAGTGGCTCGGACGCAAGATTCGCAATCAAGTTCATCTCACCAAGGGCGGTTGCCTAGGCCCTTGCGCGCTCGCCAATGTGGTGAGCCTTGTCTTCGATGGCAGGTCGATCTGGTTCCACTCGGTGAACAGCCCCTGGCAGGTGCGTCAGATCTTTGACTACATCGACGCGATGCTGGCTGCCGACCGCTTTCTACAACCGCCAGCCGAATTGAGTGAGTTCGTCTTCAACTACTATGACTGGGACGTCCGCAAGCCGAGTGAGAGCGTTGATGCATCCACGCTCGTCAAGACTGCTCCAGATGCAACCGGCGCCATCATGCTGCTCTCGCATGCCGATACCGATCTGCTCACGCTCATCAAGGCTTCGGAACTTCTCCCGGCGGAGCTTCGTGTGAGTGCCTTCTCGCTGAATGCACTGCGCAATGAAGACCAGTTGGACGTGCTGATCCATGGTGAGATGGGTAAGGCGCGGGTGATTATTGTGCGCTGCCACGGGCCACTTAGTTGCATTCCAGGCTTCGACCGGCTGCGCGCGGCTTGCATCGAGCGTGGACAATCGTTGGTGCTCATCAGTGGTTGCGGAGAGAACAGTTCCGAGTTCTCGGAGACCATTCATGTACCTGCCGACGTTATGCAGACCGCAGGCGACTATCTCGCACTCGGCGGAGTGCAGAACTTTGCCGAGCTGTTCCGTTTCCTTTCCGATCGCCTGATGCTGACCGGCTATGGCTACGCGCCACCCATGCCGATGCCGGAGCACGGCATTTATCTGCCGGACCCATCCGGAGAAAGCGGCGACGTTGCCACTGTTGAGGACTGGGAGCGGCAGGCCGATCCACTGCGTCCGACCGTCGCCGTGCTGTTCTACCGCGCACACCGAATGAGCGGCAACACTGGCTTCATCGAGACCATCGCTCAAGCGCTCGAAGCCAAGGGTGTAAATCCGCTCTGCGTCTTCACCTCTAGCCTGAAGGTGAAGGAGAATGGAATTCCAGCGGCGTTCAGGTACATCGAGGGCCGTGCAGATGTGCTCATAACGACGCTGTCGTTTGCGCTTGGCGAGGTCAACACTGGCTCCGTGACCCAGCCGGGTGAAGCGATTTCGTCGCTTGAAAGACTTGGCATCCCAATCGTTCAGGCGATTGCGTGCCAAATGCCGCAAGGTGCCTGGGAGGGTTCGCGGCGCGGACTGAATGCCATCGATACCGCAGTCAATGTCGCCATTCCGGAGTTCGATGGACGCATCATTTCCGTGCCAATTTCGTTCAAGGAACGCAGTAAGAATGGCGCAGACAGTCTTTACATCGCGAATAAAGATCGGGCCGCCCGCGTCGCTGGGATAGCGAGTCGACTTGCGGGACTGCGCCGAAAGATGAATCAAGATCGGCGTATCGCGTTCGTTCTGACAAACTCGGCGGCCAAAGCCTCCCAGGTCGGCGGAGCGGTTGGCCTCGATACACCTGCCAGTCTGCTCACGACGTTGCAAGCCATGCGCAGCCGCCGATATACAATCTCGTCCCTGCCCGAGACCTCCGACGAACTGATGCAGGATCTGCTTGGACGCGGCACCTACGACAATAACTATCCGCTCGACCCCGCGCGGGCCATGCGCTTCTCTCGCGCAGACTACCGGAAGATTTACTCCGAGTTTCCATCTCGTCCCGCGCGTCGGATGCAGGATTTTTGGGGCCAGCCACAGGACCACGGTCCCAGCGTGAAGCCGGCCAAAAAGACCGACAAGAAGCTCCTTCCGACGATTGCCGGAAAAGTTGTCTCGATTGAAGAGGAGGAGCCGTGGGGCGACGATCGCGACTATCTCTTTGCAGCTTTGGAACTCGGGAATGCAATGATCGCATTGCAGCCGCCGCGCGGCTATGGCATCAACCCCGACGCGATCTATCACACGCCCGACCTGCCGCCGACGCACCACTACACGGCCTTCTACCGATGGCTTGCTACGCCGCAAGCGGAAGGCGGCTGGGGTGCAGATGCCATCGTCCACATGGGCAAGCATGGCACCCTCGAATGGCTGCCGGGCAAGGGTATTGGACTCTCTGGCGAGTGTTTCCCGGATATTCTACTCGGCGACATGCCACTCGTCTATCCGTTCATCATCAACGATCCCGGCGAGGGAAGCCAATCCAAGCGGCGCGCGCACGCCGTGATTGTCGACCACCTGACGCCGCCGATGACCTCTGCGGAGACCTACGGCCCGTTGGCTGAATTGAACCAGTTGGTCAACGAATACTATGCCGTCGAAAAGCTCGACCCTGTAAAGCTGCCCTACCTGCAGCAGCAGATATGGAAGCTGGTTGAGAGCACAAACCTGAAGGCAGATCTGGACCTCAAAACGATGATGACCCGCGAGCGCGGCGATCACAGCCATGAGTGGGACGACACGCTGACGCCCGAGGGCATTCCGACGCAGCTCGCCTCCATGAACGGCAACGAGGTAGCGCACCTGATCGAAGATCTTGACGGCTATCTCTGCGAATTGGGCATGGCACAGATTCGCGATGGCCTGCACATCCTCGGGCAGATGCCACCTCTGCCGGAGATGCTGCGCTCCCTTACACGGCTGGCAAACGCCGGCGCACCGAGTCTGCAGGCGAGCCTTGCAACGGCGTTTGGCTTCGATTTGACAGAGTTGCTCGACAAGCCGGGCGAACGCCTGGAGTTTTCGCGAGACCTGCTGGGCCAGCCGTGCCATACCCGCGCCGATGCCCTGGAGATCCTCGACCGCGCCGCGCTCGACCTTTACACGATGCTCGAAACGCTCGGCTTTCGCAGCACAATCATCGGCGAAGTGCAGCGCGCCGTGCTCGGACTCGAATCGGCGGAGATCGCGGCTGCACTCGCCTTTGCCTGTGAAGAGATTGTGCCGAAGCTTGAACAATCCGGCGACGAGATTGAGCACCTGCTCGATGCGCTTGAGGGCAAATATGTTCCCGCAGGTCCGGCTGGCGCACCGACGCGCGGCATGGCACACGTTCTGCCGACTGGCCGCAATTTCTATGCGGTCGATCCACGCGCGCTGCCCTCACAGGCAGCGTGGCGGGTCGGCCAGCAGCTCGCCCGCGAGGCCGTTGCGCGCTTCCACAAGGAAGAGGGCAAATATCCGGAGATGATG
>JAJZIF010000336.1 GCA_021810735.1 Acidobacteriota bacterium | reverse complement strand
CCGATCTAGCCGGAAGTAGGTCTCAATCGGCGCTGCGCCATCGCCCTGCAGCGATGAAGCTGAATTGTAGTTCCACAACGCGACCTTCCGGCCGGTCATTGTCCAGCGCGGCGCATCGTCGGGTTTGCGTGGAGCTGGCAGCTTGAATCCCTGTACCGCGGCCGTTCTACCCTGCAATCCGTTCCATCCCAGCGCCACGGCCTGAGCCGCCTCCACCATCTGATCCGGCGTCCCCCCCGTCACGATCAGCACCTTCCCATAAGGGTCTGAAGGATTTGTCCGCACCGCGATGGTTGGTTCAATCGGCGTTCCCAGATCGAAGGATGAGGGCAACTGCGCGGGATTCGCCGCGATCACGACCACGTTGCCGGCAGGAATCCTTCCGATCGAAACCGGAAAGCGCATGGCCCCGGCGTTGTCCAGCATCCCAAAATACGAGCTGACGATCCCCGCTGCCTCCAGCTCCTTGGGGGTCGGCGCGGCGGCAAACGCAACCGGAATCGCCGGCGGCCGCGTAAGGGCCGGATCAAAGAACGGCCTCGGCAGAAATTTCAGATTGCTCGACAACGGCAGCAGATTCCCGCTCATCGTCAGGTTCGTCGTTGGTTCAATCCGGCTCCAAAGCACGGTGTTGGCCGGATCCTCGCACGCTGTTGTGTAATGCCCGATAAATTCAAAGTTCAGCTCGTTGCGCCGGACAAGAAGATCCGCGGGCAAATCAATGCTCTGACTTTGCAGTCCCGGCGGCGTGTTCTCCGACATTCGAATTGTCTGGATCAGATCGCCGTTGAGCATCACCTTGATCTGGCTCATGCTGGGGATCAGGCTCGGCGAAAAAGCATAGTAAAGACGCAATACTGCTTTGCGAACCAACTCGTCCTGCGGAAGGCTGAAGTACACCGGGTGAAACGACTCAACCCCGTGCATCTGAATTGCGCTCGACAATCCAAGATCCTTCAGCGTCGTCACGGTGGAGAACGTGCCTGCCTGCCCAGCCGGATTTCCTTTCCCCACGGGCGCATCAGCCACTGGCCGCATGGCCTCACTCTTTTTGTTTTGCGAGTACACGGGCATCGCAGCCGCTGCGGCGCTCAGCATCTCGGGCGCTGCCTGCTCCGCGCGCGCATGGCTGACCCCGCCCAGAACAAACGCGAGGAAAATGACGATCGCCGCGCTTGTCGAACTCAGTTCGGGTGCCGTCTTTTTCTTCCCCGCCCGCGATCGTTTCGGCGCAAAAGCCGAAAAGGTCATCGCAATGCCACGCACGGAAAGAGCACAGATTCGCGCAAAACTGCGTAGCGGCCGATCCGCCTCGCGCGCTTCGCCCCACCCGATCCAGTTGTCCGCACGCGAATACAGAACCATGGTCAGCAACTTCTCTTGCATGATGGATAGAGGATCAAATCTGGCCCGCAATACATTCCCGTCTCTTTCGACAATCCGAGCAGGAAATGTGGCGTCGCTGAATCGCAGCGGGAAAATAATCTCGACTGACTGTCCCGCTTCGAACGCAGCGCTGCCTTGCGTCGTTAGCGCCACTCCTCCGCTCGATAGATCGATGGTTTCGCCGTTTACCGTCTGGCCTTCGACCCTGACCGCAACCGGGGCGTTGAAATTGACGCGGACGCTCTCGCGCATTTGCCGCGACTCACGCGCCACGGCATTCGCGGCCCCAAGAATGATCATGTTAAAGACCGTCCATAGTGCGTTCATTGCGATTGTGCCCGGATGATTCCCCTCCCACAAAAACTCAAGCCCCGGCACATGCACCATTCTCGGAATCACCATCAACAGCCCCAGCATATTTAGGCCCAGCAAAACCACAAACGGCTTCGCAATCCGGGAATCGTAATACGTCTCCTCGACCACACCGCCCTTGTCCGTGACGTTGAACTTACCCAGCTTCGGATTCACAAGTGCCAGCAGGGTCGGCAGCAGAATATAAGGTGCCAGCACCGTCTCGTAGATCTCATTCCAGAACGAATGACGATGCCGACCCTGGATCCGCGAGTTCGCCAGGTTCGAGAGGAATAGGTGCGGCAGCGCGAACACCATGATAGCCGCCCAGTATCCGGGAATATTCTTCGCTCCGAATAGCAGGTAGACCAGCGGAGCCGTGAGGAAAATCAGGCGCGGCAACGCATACAGAAAGTGCGACATCGCGTTGAAATAACAGAGCCGCTGCGGCCATTTGAGAGTCCGCGCAGCAAGCGGATTGTCCGTCCGCAATATCTGGATCATGCCGCGCGCCCATCTGACGCGCTGCTTCACATGCCCGGAGAGCCGCTCCGTCGCCAGGCCCGCAGCCTGTGGAATGTTGATGTAGGCTGTGTTCCAGCCCCGAATCTGCATGCGCAGTGACGTGTGCGCATCCTCGGTGACTGTCTCCACAGCGATGCCCCCGATTTCGTCCAGCGCCGAGCGCCGCAGCACAGCGCAGGAACCGCAAAAAAAGGTGGCGTTCCACAGATCATTGCCGTCCTGCACGATGCCGTAGAACAGCTCTCCTTCATTCGGGATCTCCCGAAACTGCCCGAGATTCCGCTCAAAAGGGTCAGGCGAATAGAAGTGGTGCGGCGTCTGCAGCATGCCCAGCTTCTCATCTCGCAGAAACCAGCCCATCGTGATCTGCAGAAAGCTGCGCGTCGGCACGTGATCCGAGTCAAAAATCGCCACGAACGGCGAACTCAGCTTTGCAATCGCCTGGTTGATATTCCCCGCCTTGGCGTGATCGTTGTTATCACGGGCTACGTAACCAAGACCCGCCTCTTCGGCGAACTCGCGAAACTCTGCACGATTCCCGTCGTCAAGAATGTAGACATGCAGGCGGTCCATCGGCCAGTCGATAGTCAGCGCCGCGAGCGCCGTGTATCGCACCAGGCTTAGCGGCTCGTTGTAAGTCGGAACCAGCAGATCCACATGCGGCCAGCTATCCGGATCGTCGGGCATGGATACAGGCGAGCGCCGAAGCGGCCAGATGGTCTGGAAGAAGCCCAGAAATAGAATCAAGAAGGCATATGCTTCGGCTCCCACCAGCACCAGAACGAATATTGCATCAACGACCGAGTATTTCGACGCCGGGTTCTCGAAGAAACCCACCACCGTGCTGATGCGCCACACTCCGTAACGGAATGTCGCAAACAGCGACATAATAATCATCGTCAGGGTTACCAGGTAGGACTTGGAGACACGCCCCATCCAGATGGCCATGCCTATCAGCACCGCGCCCAGAAACGCCTGCTGTTGCCAGGTCAGAGGCATCGCCCCAAGGTAGATGAGCGCGGCTATCCCTGCCGCTGTCAGCCCTGTCCGCAATATCTTGAAACCGAAACCGCTCTCGGACTCTCCCTCCTTCCAGAGGTCCGTTCCCCTCATCGTTCACTCCAACGCGGTAAACGAGCTGCGCTTGCAAGACCTCGGACTGTGGTCTGAACCCACTCCGCCAGGACCTGGAAGTCCTGCGCGACTCCACTTTCCGGGGCATAGTCGAAAACCGCCACACCATGAGCCAGTGCCTCATTCACAAGGCTGCTGTGCCGGACAACAAATGGCAGCAGACGGTTTCCGAAACGCTCCTGCATCATCTCTCGAATGTTCCGATGCAGCGCGATTGAGGAATCAAAGCGGTTCAGCAAGTAGTACAGACGCGGCGTCGGCCCAAAACCACTCTTTCGCTTCCTATCCATCACATCTTCGATCATCTGCAGGCTGAGCACCGATCTGGTATCCGGAACCACCGGCACAACAATGACAGGGTCCAGGGCAAGAACATGACGAAGCACCTCCACCGGATCACCGGCGACGTCCAGGATCATGCGCAGAGGTTCGCTCCCAAAACGCACCAGCGTGTTGTACACCTTTCGGCCTGACACCGAATTGCCGGAACACTCGTCCCTGCCCAGCGTGAGCACCCGCACCGGCGCATGCTCAGAATCGCTCGCAAACGTGCGCACCACGCCAGGCCGCGGTTCACCACCGCCGAAATAATAAGGCAGAACACCCGCCGGTGAAGTCTCCACCAATAAAGAGGATTCTCCGTCCCTGGCCAGCGCGCAGCCCAGATTGGCCGTCAGATTCGTCTTCCCGGCCCCGCCCGCCACCGATGCAAACACAAGAGGCGGATAGCTCAGCGACGATCCACCCTCAACCATCTCCCCTTCGTCCCGCGCGGTGGCGAACAGACCCTGCAGAACCGGCCATTGCAGGGCGGCATTCCCAACGGTAGCCTCCGACGGGATCGCTGCTGCCCCGGGCTGGTGGGACTCCGCCTGGCGCACCGGGACCACCTGTGGCCCCTCCGAACCCTCGGCTTCTACATCGGCGTCATAGGCTTTCCAGCGGCGATTTCCAGACCTGACCTCCGGGTCGCCATCAAGATGCCGCACGCGGATTGGCTCCTGTGCTTTCGCCGCCACCCCGCCTTCTGCCGTCGCGTCCTCTCCTTCCGTCGATGGCGCATCCGGCGCCTGCTCCACATGGCTGAAAGAACCAAGGCTGGCCTGTGGAATCTCGACGTCGGGCCCGGGCTTCTTCAGGCCCCTGCCTGCAGCCTGAATCTGGTCCTGCAGATGCGATTGGTGCCGTTCGGCGCTGAAATCGCGGTACTTTGCGCCGTCCAGATTCGCCCACGAGTAAAGCGTGGCGACATCCTCCGCGTGGCCGTTTTCGTCCGTCACTTTTTGGTTATTGTTACTTAAGTGTCCCACTCTGCCCTACTCCACTCCTCGTCTCACCAACCTGCGGCTGCTTGTCGAATTTCTTTTTGTGCTTCCCGCACATCCCGGCGCCATAGATTGCTAAGTACTTCCGGAATTATGTCGAATGGCGCTATATACGGATGGCTATTACACACTTTTGCGGCATGTATGATCCGAATTCTCCAATCCGGCACGTTGGACAGAATAGTTCCGCGTCCTCGGATAGAGAAGTTTTTTTCGCACGAGAGATAACTTTTATACTAAAGATCGGA
>JAJZIF010000335.1 GCA_021810735.1 Acidobacteriota bacterium | reverse complement strand
GATGTCTCACTTTTAAATGGACTGAAGAATGCCTTCGGTTTGCGTCCGTCCCTGTGCGACTCCTGCTAGCACCGCAATTTGCGCTTCCGACGGAACTACCGTCCATAAGAAAATGAGCGATACGATGAGTGTTTTCATTCATTGACCTGGATTAAAAATCGCCGGCTTCCGCACCGTCCAAAGTTCCATACTGTGCACAGGGGAAGGTTGCTTGTTCTTCGCCATCATCCTACTGGGCATACGGGGAAATAGTCGAACAACGCGTACTGGAACAGGCCGGTTGCTCCCGATTGGCGGACCGCGATGTCGAAACGACCAGAGATCTGAGTTGCCGTGTACGCCGTCGGAGGGCCTTCCATCTGCGGAACCTCGCGTGCGACCAACCTTTCGATGAGATCAGCGGGTGAAGACGAGTTCGGGTTGGAACTTCCGCAGCAGGGGTGCGTCCCCTGGGAAGTAGGCATTGGTGACGTACTGGTAGAGCATCCGGTGGGTATTGAAGAAGGAGCCGTTGATGGCCATGGACATACGCATGATCTCTGCCCATTTGTCGGGATAACGATAGTAAAGCGGAAGAATTTCGTTCTCGAGTTTCTCGTAGAGGGATTCAGCCTCCTGGGTTTCGTCGTCGCGATCGGCAATTGCCCAGCCGGTGGCGCCTTCAATGCAACCTTCAATCCACCAGCCGTCGAGCGTGCTCAGGCTGGGGACGCCGTTCATGGCGGCCTTCATCCCGCTGGTACCGGAAGCCTCATAGGGGCGCCGCGGGGTGTTCAGCCAAAGATCCGCACCGCCGGTGAGAATGGCGCCAAGTTCCCACTCATAATTTTCAAGATAGACGATGCGAAGCCAGTCGGAATTGAGTTGGGCGCTGGCTTCGATGACATGGTGAATGATGTTCTTCCCCAGATCGTCGTGGGGATGGGCTTTGCCGGCAAACACAATCTGGATTCCGCCAAACTCTTCCGCCAATCGCGCCAAGCGAGACGAATCGGCAAACAGCATGTCGGCACGCTTATATGCGGCGGCGCGACGGGCAAACGCAAGGGTGAAGCGGTCTTGTTGCAGCGAAACTCCGGTGCGCTCGGCGACGGTAGAAATGAGCTGTCGCTTGGCTTCAGAATGACGACTGCGGATCTCATTGGGTGCGATGCCAATGGCGAAGCGGAGATAGAGATTGTCGCGCCGCCAGCTGGGAACTTTTTCATCGAGCAGGACCTGCATGGCAGGCTGTATCCAGGTGGCCGCATGCACGCCGTTGGTAATCGCATGGACATTGTATTCAGGAAACATTTCCTTCGATACGCGGCCGTGCTGCATGGCCACCCCGTTGACGTAGCGAGAGAAGCGCAGCGCAACATAGGTCATATTCAACATGCCGTCATGACAGCAGCCAAATTTTTCCAGCGCCTGGGTTCGTTCGTCGCCCAGGACCTGGCGGGCCTGATCGAGGGAAAAGCGGTCATGACCGGCGGGCACTGGAGTGTGCGTGGTGAAGACGCAATGGGAGCGCACCGAGTCCAAATCCGCCTCGGCGGCGTCGAGCAGATGGCGGTCGCTCACTTGTTCTTCCAGAAGGCCGATGGTCAGCAACGAGGCATGGCCTTCGTTCATATGGTAGACAGCAGGCTGGCAGCCCAGTGCTGCAAGAATAGCAACCCCGCCCATTCCGAGGACAGTTTCCTGGCAGAGCCGGTAGAAGGTATCGCCGCCGTACAGATGGTCGGTAAGCTGGCGGTCCCACGCATCGTTGGTATCCAGGTCCGTATCCAGAAAAATTACCGGGACGATATGACCGTCAACGCCAACGATGTCTTTGCGCCAGGCGCGAACCATCACCGGGCGGCCCTGAATGGTGATGGCGGCGACCGGCGCCAGCGGCTGCAGCATAGCTTCCGGATTCCAAGGCTGGTCTTCCTCGGTCTGCATTCCGTCCGCGGTTAAATGCTGCCGGAAATATCCTTTACGATGTACCAGCGTCACCGCGATCAGGGGCAGAGCAGTATCCGCCGCCGACCGCAGGGTATCTCCCGCCAGCACGCCGAGACCGCCGCTGTAGGTGGGGATATCCGGAGCAACGGCAATTTCCATTGAAAAATACGCGATCTGAAACCGTTTCCAATCGCTATAAGATGAGCCTGAATCCAGGACTTCCTGGCTGCTGATTGCCATAAACCTCTGTTTCTCAAGGGGATAGAGTTTCGTTTCTTGTTCTCCGCAGCGGAGATAACGAATCGCCATCGAACCTGATACCGCGACAACAAACCCCACTCACGTGGAAAATACGTTTCTGCATGGGACATTGGATGCCGTCTGGGCAAGATCGTCTACATGGAATCTTATCAGCCGTCGCACTTTGGTTCCGGGAAAATAGTCTTCCGTGGTGCAAAGATGCGCAACTCATGGCGACGTGCGTCCCTCGCAAGGACTCATCGCGGTACTACCTCCTGCGCAGCGGCGGCCAGCCGGTCCCAAATTGGGTCGATCCAGGCCAGATGCTCGGGCTTCATGAGCACGGAACGGAGACAAGTCACCTGGGCGGAATCCTGCGGCGTCAGATTCGGCGCTGGCCAGGTATCGGGCGCGAAGAATCTCCGTGGGAGATGCACCAAAGCGAGGTGCAGGTCTCTTCGCGCGGCCGCGTCGAAGACCGCACGGGCACCGGTGGAGCTCTCCTCGACTGTCGCGCCGGGTACCGCCCAGACAACGATATCCAACTGGGGACGCATGGGCGCAATGAACGAATCTGAAGTGCTGAGCCGCCAGTGGAGTTCGAGGGCCGCCGCGCGGCAGGATTCCAGCATTCGGGCGAATTCGCCGTCGCGGGTCAGCGGCAATGCCCGCTGGGTCGCCCAGAGGGCTACAGCGGCCGCGCCGGCGCGGGAACACTCGAGCGTAATTTCACCCAGATGCAGTTCGTCCGAGCTGAAGTAGGTATAGGGCGAATCATGTTGGTACAAGCGGCCTACGGATGGATCGCGAAAGAGAATGCAGCCGCATCCATAGGGTTGCAGGCCGTGCTTGTGCGGGTCGATCACGATGGAGTCGACTGCGGGCAGCGCCGCATAGGCGGCAACAGACTCTGCGTCTAAGTTCGGCGCCAGCGTGAAATACCCCCCATAGGCGGCGTCCACATGAACGCGGAAGCCATACCGCTCGCGCAGCGCGAGGATTTCCGGCAATGGATCGATGGCACCGAGGGCGGTGGTTCCAACGGTGACGACTACTGTGCCGACATTGCCTTGTTGGAGCGCAGCTTCGAGCGCCTCCAAGCACATCCTTCCCCGCGCGTCGCTGGCCACGGATGCGAATGGCAACTGCAAAACCCCGCTGATGCGTTGATGCGTGTAATGCGCCTGGTCGGAGGCGAGGATCGTTTTGTTGGGATGGAGTTGTCCCGCGACCCAAAGCGCTTCAAGATTGGCGAAGGTACCGCCGCTGGTGAGGTGGCCAAGGTGGGCTGTCCAACCGAACATCGCCGCGAGGGCGCGCACCGCCTCGATTTCCATTTGAGAACTGGCACGGCCGCCGTCGAGAGCATGATTGTTGGGATTGATCCGCATTGCCAGCGCGTAGGCGGCTCGCGCAATGGGATGGGGAGGCTTGAGCATCTGTCCAGCATAGAGCGGATGAAAATACGGATAGTTCTGCCGCAGTCGAACCGCCGTTTCCCGCAGGACCTCGACCATGGCGGCCTGATCGAGCTGCGGGGAGGGGCCGGTCGGCAGCGAGGAGAAACCCTCCGCCAGAACGGGAAGCACGGTTTCGAGCCAGTCGAGCGAGTCCCCTTCAAATAGCATGTATTCGACAGCATAACGCACTCCGTGGAGGAGATTCGCGGGAGCCGGATGCACCTAGAAGTGGGCAATTCTGAGATGGGCCGCTAACGTGCATTTTTTTCTTGCATTTGACCAGAATCTGCTACACTACAACTGCGTCCGAATAGAACCGGGCAGTTGTAGACTTTGCCCAAAAGTGCAAGTTTCTGCTTGTAGTCGCTCCGATTCCCTTCAACGTAAATTCAAAACGATTAGGAAGTAAGATTCAAATGGAACAAGGAACAGTGAAATGGTTCAACGACGCGAAAGGCTTCGGCTTTATTTCGCGCCAAAATGGTGAGGATGTTTTCGTGCATTACTCTGCGATCAATTCAAACGGATTTAAGAGTTTGCAAGAGGGCCAGGCCGTGCAGTTCAACGTTGTGAAGGGACCGAAGGGCTGGCAGGCAGCTGACGTTCAGCCGCTGTAAGCGAGCGCTAGGTTTATCGCGAAGGGCGGAGGAGATTCCTCCGCCCTTTCGTGTTTCTGGCAACGAATGAGTGCCCGCAAGTCCGCCAGCGATTCGACCGAATCATGCTGACGTAGCAGGCGCGGCATAATCGCGGCTTCGTGTCAGCTTGCAATGGTGTCAATCTCCACCAGCGCATCCTTGGGAAGCCGACTCACCTCCACCGTCGAACGTGCTGGGGGTGCGATGCCTTTTGCCTGAAAATACTCCGCATAGATGGCGTTCATTGCGGGGAAATGATTCATATCCTTGAGGAACACCGTCGTCTTGACTACGCTGGAGAAATCCAGCCCGGCGGCGGCAAGTACGGCTTCCAGATTTTGCAGCACGCGACGGGTCTGGGCTTCAATGCCACCGCCAACCAGTTGCCCGGTCACAGGATCGAGAGCGATCTGTCCCGACGTAAAGACCAAGTTACCGATGCGAATGGCTTGGGAATATGGACCGATGGCTGCGGGAGCTTTCGCAGTTTCGATGGCTGTTTTTGGCGGATTCATACCGGAGATTGTACCCCCGGCCGTCGCAGCTAATTCACGTGGGTACTGGAATTCGGCCTGTCTACCTGATCCTATGACCAGAATTCACGCGCACAGTCTAATGGCTTGAGGGTAGTGGACATGAGGCGTTCGTTGTGCGCAGGGCTGGTAGTGCTGGCTGGAGCCTGGGCGCTTTCTGCTTCCGGGACAAAGGGATG
>JAJZIF010000334.1 GCA_021810735.1 Acidobacteriota bacterium | reverse complement strand
ATCCACCGGAGTGGTTACAGGGGCAACCAGCATCTCCTTGCCAAACTGATATTCATTTTTCGAGTTGTACGCCGCGTCGGCTTCGGGCCAGTTGTAGTAGAGCGGCCGCAAAAATGCCACACCAGTGTCATAGGTGCGGCGCGCTTCCGTGTAGATGTACGGCACCAGCGCATATCTCAGTTGGAAAGTATTCCGCATGATGCCCGAATACGGCTCGGGATATGCCCAGATGCGACGCTCGGCTTCTGGATTTTGGGTGGTATGCGTGCGCAGGACCGGGCTGAATGCCCCAAACTGTACCCAGCGCGTGTACAGCTCTGGATCGACCGCGCCTGGCATGTGGCCCCCGATGTCATGGCTCCAATAGGCGTATCCGACGTTGGCCGCGGTAGCTGTAAACCAGGGCTGGAAAGCCAGCGAAGACCAGACCGAAATAGTATCGCCTGAGAAGCCGATCTGATACCGATGTTCCCCCAGGCCGCCCCAGCGATTTAACATGAGCGGCCGCTTCCCCTCGCGCGCCTGGTCCGTAAAGAAAACGTAGCCGAGCCAGAACGTCGGGTTTACGTTTGGGATCTTTGTATAGTTTTGCTGTTGCCAGTCCAGCCACCAAAAATCGACCCCCTGTTTTTCCAGCGGGTGCAGCACGATATCAAAATAGTGGGTGGCAAAATTTCTGTTCGTTATGTCGAAGGGGACATATTTCTGGGTCGCCGGATCGATACCCATGGCGCGCGCCATCTCCGGGTAACTTGTTTCCCACGGCTCGATGCCACCCGCCGGATGGAGGTTCAGCGTCACCTTCAGTCCTTCGCGATGAATGTTATTCAGGAATGCAGCAGGGTCCGGGAACAACAGCTTGTTCCAACTGTATCCGGTCCATCCCAGGGGCTGGCCGGACTGGTCCTTTTTCGTGCTCCACCAGTTTTGTTGGAATGTTGGATGCCAGCCCATATCGATCACCAGCACATTCAACGGGGTGTCGTTTTGGTGGAAGCCTTGAACCAGGTTATTGAGTTCCTGGTCCGTATATGCCCAATAACGCGACCACCAGGTACCAAAGACGAATCGGGGCGGCAGCGGAATCCGGCCCGCAACCTTCACGAAATCGCCCAGCGCCTGTTTGTAGCGGTGCCCGTAGCCGAAAAAATACCAATCCTGATGGTCGCCGGTAGGCCGCGGCAATACCCATGGCCACGGGCTGTTTTCTCCCTGCTTGAACTGGAAATCGGCGGAATCGAATAGCGGACACTTGGAATCGTCCACCACCACCCAGCCGTCACGCGAAATCAGGCCCTGACCGATCGGTTCCTTGGTCACATTGCCGCGCGCGCCATCCAGCGTGCGCGTCGTGCCTTGAAGATTTCCCGTGTCCGGCATGGCCGGACGCCATGTCATCTCTTTTCCATCCAACTGGAAACTTACCTGGAGATCGTCCGGCGTGAACTTCCCGTTACCGCCCGGCGCGAGCGTATAGGTGAGTGTCAACTGGTCCGTTTTCAGGGTCAGTCTTTGACCATGGGCGCTCCGCGCAACCACGTGCGTAAACGTCGGCACTGGCATGTTCCGGTTCAAAAAAACGAACGTGGCGTGATCTTCAAATTTTCCATCCGCTGCCCACTCCATGCGGATCATGCTGGGAGTCAATACCGTGAATCTAGCATTGCCGAAAATCACAACCGCCTTGGGATTCGCGACTGGATCATATAGTCCCGCTGAATGTGTTTCTGCCGAAGTGAAAGTCGATCGCTTGCCAGGCTGAGAGAGATTCGTCTGGCCCTGGCTTTTCCCGGAGCAGAAGCCGAGACACAACAAAAGTACGGGTAGGATGAACGCTTGGATGTCGAATCGAAGCAGCGTATTTCGAGGATTTCGAGGGATGGATGTCATCGGCCCCCCCCCGAGTATAACTCAGTTGAAGACAGCATCGTTCGTAACCTGCTTGCCTGCTGCACTACCATGCCAAGCGAACATTTTTCAAAGTTGCTGGCTCGAATCGGAATGTCGGCGAGCCGTGCCCGGCATTCTGGCTCCGCCAGAATTTACACTGACTGATTGTCATGATGCGTTCCCCTTTCATGGTGCTGCGCGCCTCTGCTTTCCTCGCCTTCTTCGCTCTGGCGCAGACAGCGCATCAGCCGCAACCCGAGCCTGTCCCGATGCCGCCGCCCATAGTGACGCCGATTGACAAACCATATATAGGTCCGATCCATCTGACCGTTGACCTTAGCAACAACGCCGATAGAATCGCGAAGATGCATGAAGAGATTCCGGTCGTCCCTGGCGCCAAACAGATGGTGCTGCTCTATCCGGAATGGATTCCGTACGATCATGAGCCCTCGGGACCGATTCAGAGCTTGGCTGGCATCGTCACTACCGTGCACGGCAAGCGTGTACAGTGAGTGCGCGACCGCGTCAATATATACGCGTCCCCCCTTGATCCGTGGATAACATTGCATTCAAGTTGATGCGATGTCCAGAAAGCCGCGTGGAGTGGGTGGATGCGCTCCACCCGCACTCCGCGCAGGTCCATCTCGACCCATTTCTGACTGGTATGCTGATCAAAAAGGCTGGCTTGTGGCGCACAATCAGGTTGCGCTGCTCGCTGGACACCAAGCCGGCCTTGCTCATCTAACTCCCCAAGATAAGCAACCACGCGCTGGCGCGGCCCACGCACGGTGCGATAGGACTCCACCAATGCCCAATAGTCATGCCGCTTCCCATCCTTCTGCCGATAGCAGCGTCGCAAATACACAACGCCATCCTACCCATCCGGAACCGTTTTGCAACAGGCTTGGTCTTCACTACACGCGACTTCTCAATCATCGGAAACAACATTACAAACACCCGCATCGAAAATAGAGCATTTCCTCCCAGCAAGCAGCACATCCCCCGACCGAAACCCATCCAGAATATTTCTTGTGAGCCCAAGGCTGCGGAAGCTGGGCTAGCCTGGATGTCCGCATGAAAGCATCATGGTTGATTTTGCAAGCCGTATCGATGGTTGGTGGAGCGAAGTTCGGCGATCAATCCACCGAGTGTGATGCAGAATGAATTTCCGGGGGCCTGGTCCTCAACCTCTCGGGCAATTCATGCGATGCAGCCGCACCGCACAGAAAAACTTTGCCTTGACAATGCCTTCGTCGTTATCGAGGAGCACACGTGACATTACACTTCCGTGAAAATGCTTTAACTCAGAAGTGACATCCGCTTTCCGATGCGGGAGATCGTCTCCAGGGCTTGATCGAGTTGGGCGCGGGTATGCTCGCTGGTCATGATGGTGCGGATCCGCGCCTTCCCTTCCGGCACAGTCGGAAAGGCAATTCCAGTCGCCATCACACCTGCGTCGAACAGCTTGCGCGAGAATTCCATCGTGGTGCGGCCGTCCCCAATGATGATGGGCGTGATGGGAGTTTCGCTGGCGGGCGTGTTGACGCCGCCGATATTGAATCCGGCGTCGGCGAGTTGCTGTTTGAAGTATCGCGTGTTCTCCCACAAGCGTTCGATGCGCTCCGGCTCGTTCTCCAGAATGTCGAACGCGGCGATGCAGGTCGCCGCCACGGATGGAGGGTGGGAGGTGGAGAACAGGAATGGACGCGCCCGGTGGTAGAGATAGTCAATCAGGTCGCGCGAGCCGCAGACATACCCGCCCAGTGCGCCAATGGCTTTCGATAGCGTGCCCACCTGAACATCGACGCGCCCGTCGCAGTGAAAATGGTCGACGCTGCCGCGCCCGTTGCGGCCAAGCACGCCGGAGGCATGGGCATCATCGACCATCATAATGGCGCCGTATTTGTCGGCAAGATCGCAGAGCTTGTCGACCGGCCCAATATCGCCGTCCATGGAAAACACGCCATCGGTGATCAGCAGCTTGTGGTCTGGTTCGTTTTGAACCTCCTGCAATAACTGTTCGGCATGGGCCATGTCGCGATGACGGAAGACCTTCACTTTAGCGCGGGACAGGCGAGCGCCATCGATGATGCTGGCGTGGTTCAATTCGTCCGAAATAATGAAGTCGTCTTTGCCCAGGATGGAAGAGACGGTGCCGGCATTGGCGGTAAAGCCGGACTGGAAAACCACGCAGGCTTCGACATTTTTGAAGCGCGCGATTTTTTCTTCCAGCTCCATGTGGATGCGCATGGTGCCGGCGATGGTGCGGACCGCGCCGGAACCCACGCCGTATTTTCGCGTCGCCTCGATGGCGGCGTCCCGCAGTTTGGGATGGGCGGTGAGACCGAGATAGTTATTGGACGCGAGATTGATGACCTTCTTGCCGTCGTAGGTGCAGACGGGCTCCTGCTGATCTTCCAGCACGCGCAAATGGAAATAGGTTCCCTTTTGCTTCAGCTCATTGAGCTGGTCGGACAAATGCGCCAGTTGCGGACGCGGGGCAAGAGTGCCGTTCATTCGAGAACTCCAGTGTTGAGAGGGCCCAACGTTCCATCCTAATTGTTTCGCGGAGAGGGTGGAAATGGAATGGGCGGAAGGGAGTAGCGGTGAGAAATTTGCAGCGCATGCGGCTAGAGCGGATTGACAGTAGGTGTAGTTATTTGTGAAACGGAGTCATTCTGAACGGAGCGCAGCGGAGTGAAGAATCCAGACGATATGCGCCTGGTCATTGCCGCCGTCACCCTCTGGATTCTTCGCTTCGCTCAGAATGACTCATCTCATTTTTAACTACAGTATCTGTAAATCGGCGCTAGTTTACTCTGGTTGAAACTGCCCGCACGACGAGTATTGACGGCTAATCATGCCGGTCTACTTCGCCGCCCTCTTATAACTCCACCCCAGGACCGAGGGGTGCCATGGCGACCGTGATATAGGGATTGAAGATCTGGTCTTTGTGTTCCTGCGCGAACTTCCACATTCGCTGGAGCAAGTCGCGCCGTATGTCTGCCAAGCCGGAAGGGAGTGGAGGCCATGCCACGTCATTGCCATTGCCATACCCGCTACCCTGTTCCACCATGGCCCGCGATTGTTTCA
>JAJZIF010000333.1 GCA_021810735.1 Acidobacteriota bacterium | reverse complement strand
TCCGATGCCACGATGGTGGGCCGATTGTCCACAACGGGTGGCGCTGTTTGTGCGGGATCGGCGGTGGCATCGGTAGCGGACTGGGATTGCGGCGGTGGTGGAGACGGAGTTCGATGGCAACCGCTGACCGGCGCAATGAATACAAATGCCAACCAAATACGCGTCCAATTCGACTTCAGCATCGTCACTCCATAGAATGCAGACAAATTCTTTTCCTATCATAGAAGTTCGCGGCCTGAAAAAAAGCCTGGGCAGCGGATCGACCACCCTCGAAATCCTGAAAGGGATCGATCTTCTCATTCCGGCGCGCCAGTTTGCGGTCATCATGGGCGCATCCGGCAGCGGCAAAAGCACGCTGCTCGGTTTGCTTGCTGGGCTGGATTCACCCACCAGCGGCAGCATCGCCATTGATGGGGAAGAGATCAGTTCTTTGAGAGAGGATGCTCTGGCGCACATTCGCGCGACGAAACTTGGGTTCGTCTTTCAATCCTACCAACTGATACCTACGCTCACAGCGCTGGAAAACGTACTGCTTCCGCATGAGTTGCACGTGAAGAGCGACGGTCGCGATCGCGCGACAGACCTGCTGGTGAGTGTCGGCCTTGGCGAGCGGCTCCACCATTATCCCGTGCAGCTTTCGGGTGGAGAGCAGCAGCGTGTCGCATTGGCGCGCGCCTTTATGCTGCGACCCCCTGTCATTCTGGCGGATGAGCCGACCGGCAATCTGGACTCCGCAACCGGAGCACGAGTCATGGAATTGCTGCTGGAGTTGAATCGGCGCGAAGGCACAACGCTGGTGCTGGTCACGCATGATCCTACGCTGGCGGGTTACGCGGAACGGAAAATTCTGCTGCGGGATGGCCGCATCGATGCAGACGAAACGATGAGCACGACCCAGTCTGCGGCTGTCGGCGCCCCCGCATGAACACGCGTTCGAGCGAACTGGCCTGGAAGACCGCATGGAAGATTGCATGGCGCGATCTCCACGCATCCCTGGGGAAATTCTCATTTGTCATTGTTGCCGTCGCGCTCGGGGTCGGTTCGCTGACAGGCACGCGCAGCTTCAGCGTGATGTTTCAACGCACGCTGCTGCAGCAGGCGCGCAGCCTGATGTCGGCGGATCTTTCCGCGCGCCAGTTTCATGACTTCACCGATGCGCAGATGGCAAAGCTTGACGAGCTTCGGTCCCAGGGAGTGCAGCACACGCAGGTCATCGAAACTGTCTCGATGGCGTCCACGTCTGTTGCGCCCGATCCGCTGCTGGTCTCGTTGAAAGTCATCAACCCGGCGAAGTATCCCTACTACGGAGAGGTGCAGCTGGCGTCCGGACGCAAGCTGCGCGAGGTTCTAACCGACCGGACAGCTGTTGTCAGTCAGGAATTCCTGCTGCGCATGCAGAGCCATATTGGTGAGATTCTTCACCTGGGCAATTCGCGTTTTCGCATTGTGGATGTGGTTCGTTCCGAACCGGATCGTATTTCCTCCTCCTTTGCGATCGGTCCGCGAGTGATGATCACAGACCATGCGCTCTCCGCGACCGGTCTGGTGCGTCCCGGCAGCCGTGCCAGCCGCCGGATGCTGTTCCGCATTGCGCCTGTCGCGAAGGGGCGTCAGGGAATGGACATCGATTCTCTGCGGAAACGGGTGGAGAAAATTCTGCCGGAGGCGCAAGTCACGGACTTCCGTGAGGCCAATCCCTCACTGGTGGATGGTCTGCATCGCGCCACAGCGATGCTCACTCTGGTCAGTCTGGTCACCATGGTGCTAAGCGCGATAGGCGTCGGAATGGCGATGCACGCCCACCTGCAGCAGCGCCTGGAAACGATCGCAATCATGAAAGCGCTGGGCGCTCGCTCGTCGCAGGTCATCCGCATTTATTTCCTGCAGACGCTCTTTCTTGGTATTGCTGGCGCTCTGTTGGGGATTGGCGCCGGATCGCTGGTTGCGCGCGCTTTTCCCATTCTGCTGGAGCGGCTGATTTCGCTGCCGGTTGAAGCTCGTCTTACGCTCAATCCGGTGCTGACCGGCCTCCTGACGGGCGTGCTGACGACCCTGTTGTTCACTCTGCCTCCGCTGCTGGAGATTCGCGACTTCCGCCCACTCAGAATCCTGCGCCGCAATGTGGAGCAAGACCAGAAGCCCGGCATTGGCCGGATCGTGCCTCGCGATCGTGTGCAGATCGCGGTGATTGTCCTCATCCTGTTAGGACTCGCCGGGATCGCGAGTCGGCTGACTGCCTCGGTAGTCGTGGGCCAGTGGTTTGCCGGATTGTTGTTCGCCGTCCTGATTTTTCTGCTGCTGGTGTCGTCGCTTGTACTGGCTGCGGTGCGGCGGCTGCTGCTAAGGAACGGCGCCGTTCGCTCGCCCATGGTGCGCCAGGGATTGGCCAACCTTTACCGTCCGGGCAACCAGTCGGTGGCCGTGCTCACTGCGCTTGGAGTGGGCGTCATGCTCATCATGACGGTCTACTACGTGCAGCAGGCGATCGTGCGCGACCTGAATGACACTGGCTCCAGAAAAATTCCAAACATTTTCCTGGTCGATATCAGCCGGGAAGAACTGCCTGGCGTGCAGAAATTGCTCTCCACGCTGCCTGCCGTGCAGGGTGCATTGGAGACAATCCCGGTCGTGTCTGCGCGAATTATGTCGATCGATGGCGTTCCCACAGGTCAGCTAAGGATTGAACATTATCCACGACGCATGCTGCGGTCCACATCGCTCACGTGGGCTGACACGCTGCCGGTTGGAGAAAAGGTTGTGAGCGGACGATGGTGGAGAAAAGATACCGGCGCGCCAGACCTGGCGGTGACCGACCGCACGGCAAAGCTGCTGCACCTGAAGCTGGGATCTCATCTGGCATTTCAAGTGGGTGACCAGAACATCGAAACCACCGTTACAGCGATCTATCATTCGGACGGGCAGCATGTTTATTCGCGGAGCCAGTTCGTTTTGCCTGCTCGTGTACTCACCGGCCAATCGGCGATCTGGTACGGAGCTTTCCACGCCGATCCTGCGCGTGTGGGCGACGTGGAGCGAAGTTTGTTTGCCGCGTATCCCACGGTGACGGTCATCAATGTGGCCGATGTGCTGGAGACCGTCCGCAAAATTGTCGCGCAGATCGCCCTGATCATCCGCTTTCTGGCAGGTTTCGCCATGCTGTCCGGCGGAATCATTCTGGCCTCAAGCGTGACGGCCACACGTTTTCAGCGGGTCAGGGAAGTCGCCATTCTGAAGTCCCTGGGTGCCCTGCGCAGGCAGATCATCTCCATGCTGACGGTCGAATTTCTGATGCTGGGGGCCATCGCCGGGGCTGCCGGGATTGTCTTCGCGCTGATCCTCTCGAGCATTCTGCTGCACAAATTGGATGTCGGTTTCCATCCCGACAGCCTCATCTCGTTAGCAGCAATGTTCGCAACGGCAATCCTGGCCAGCATCACAGGCTGGCTGGCCTGCTGGAGCATTCTCCAGCAAAAGCCGCTGGAAGTTTTGCGTGAGGAATAATCCAGAAAAATATGAATCTAAGTTGTTTAGGCCGTTCATATGATGGATTTGTTTACAGCCTGGCGATTGAAGCTGGCGAGGAGACTGCCGGCGTCACATGTTGCGGAGCAGACTTCTTCTGTGCAGATGGATCACGATGCACTCGCAGATTGTCGACCGCATAATCGACGAACCGGGGCTCGAAATGGGGTTTTTCTCCCATAAAACGGCAGGTTGCGACCACCTGATCCACGATGAATCTGGCATGATATGCTGCGAGCTCAAGCCCTCTTTCCTCGCGCACTTTGTGCACAATCGAATGAAATATCTCATCCGATAGAGTCAACCCGCTGGCTTCACATTCCTGCTGAAGAATCTGCCGGTATCGTTTAAGACTCGGCGCACCCACCTCAATTTTGTAAGGAATGCGCCGCAGGAAAGCAGGATCCATCAGGTCTTCAGGATCGAGATTGGTCGAGAAAATAACCATTTCCTCGAAAGGCATAATGAAGCTTTTTCCGGTATGAAGTTTCAGGTAATCCATGCGGCTTTCCAGCGGCATAATCCAGCGGTTGAGCAGGTTCGTCGGACTCACCAACTGGCGCCCAAAGTCGTCGATCACGAAGCATCCGCCGAGAGCCTTCACATGCAGGGGCGCTTCGTAGAACTTCGCTGTCGCGTCATACCTCAGGTCCAGCATCTCCAGCGTCAGTTCGCCCCCGGTGACGACGAACGGGCGGCGGCAGGGAACCCAGCGCGCATCACTTTCGTCGCCCCGAACAAAGGAAACGCTGTCATCGGGAGGAAGCAAAGACTCGCCAAGAGAAGCGTGCAGACTGGAGTCGTGGACACGGATGATCTGGCCTTCCACCATAAAGGCGTAGGGCACGTAAATCACATCATGGAATACCTTGGCAAAGCTGAGCGCCACTGAAGTCTTGCCGTTGCCAGGCGGTCCGTATAGGAGCATCGCTCGACCGGACGTCAATGCGGGCCCGCTCTGCTCGATAATGCTGTCTGGGAAAACCATATCGCCGAAAGCAGACCGGATCCGGTCAAAGGTCACCAGCTCGTCTGTCATTTTCTGCCGATTGACCTGTCGGGCGAAAGCCTCGAGGGTCACTGGAGCAGGTCCGGCATACCGCGACTGATCGAATGCATCCATCGTGAATTTTCGGCCCTGCTCGGTGAAGGCGTAACCCATGTCGAGCAGACTTGCCGAGCTGCTCGCTCCCAGCGTACGAAGCAGCTGCCGGTCGATCGCCATCTGCACCAGATCATGCACGATTGGGTACGGCAGTTTGATCGCATCGACAAACTCCCGCAGTGTTTTAAGATGACCCGTGTAGATGAGCTTCATCAACAGGTTCAGGAGATCAGTTTCGTCGATTCCAGTCGCTGCAATGTCCAAAGGTTCCGTCGGCACGCGATCCAGAAAAGCCTTCAGATCTTCTCTGGAGATGGCGCCGCTGGCCACGAGAGAGTCGGCCAGGCGTCCGCCGCGGTCTGCC
>JAJZIF010000332.1 GCA_021810735.1 Acidobacteriota bacterium | reverse complement strand
CGGCGGAAACTATCGCATCATCGATATCACACTGTCGAATTGCATCAACTCCGATCTGCGCCATGTCTACATTCTGACGCAATATAAGGCGCTTTCCCTGAACCGCCACATTCGCGAAGGCTGGGGTTCGGTGGTCGCCAACGAACTGGGCGAATTCATTGAGATCCTGCCGCCAATGCAGCGCGTGAGCGCCAACTGGTACATGGGAACCGCGGACGCGGTGTATCAGAACATATACTCAATTGGCAGCGAGCAACCCGCGCGCGTGTTGATTCTCTCCGGCGACCACATCTACAAGATGAACTATGGACGCATGGCGCAACAACATCTGGATTCAGGGGCGGACGTTACCCTGGCCACCCTGCCCATCGATCCGTCCGAAGTTTCCCGGTTCGGTGTAGTCGAGGTTTCGCAAACCGGTGAAGTCACCGGCTTTCAGGAGAAACCGCAGCAAACGAATTTGCGCTCGCCTTTCAATCAGGACAAGGTCGATGCGTCCATGGGCATTTACCTCTTCAATACCGATGTACTGTTGCCGGCGTTGATTCGCGATGCGGAAGACCCGAATTCGCAGCACGATTTTGGTCACAATATTCTTCCAGCCATGCTTGGCCAGTACAAAATGTACGCGTTCAACTTTGTCGACGAAAATAAACAGGAAGCCCTCTACTGGCGCGACGTTGGGACCCTCGATGCCTACTATGACGCCAATATGGACGTTGCATCGGTGACGCCAATCTTCAATTTATACGACAAAAGCTGGCCCATGCGGACCCGGCCTCTCCAATACCCTCCGGCGAAGTTCGTCTTCGGCGAGCCCGGACGCACCGGCATGGCCATCAACACAGTCGTCTCCGCCGGCTGCATCGTCTCCGGCGCCACCGTACGCAACAGCGTGCTGTCCCACGATGTCCGCGTCAATTCTTATGGGGAAGTCGACTCGAGCATTCTGTTTTCCCATGTCAGGATCGGGCGCCATTGCCGAATTCGACGCGCCATTCTCGACCGCGACGTTCAGATTCCTGAAGGCACTGTGATCGGCTATGACGCGAATGAAGATCGAAAGAACTACCTGGTCACGGAGAGTGGTATTACGGTCGTGAGCCGAGACTACTCACTCTACGAAAATCCGGTTGCCTCCGACTTCGTTCCCCACGACATGTAGTGCCAGCCATCGTCGTTGCGCGCGCGCAAGAAAGTCGCCGTATACCTCGCTTTTCTGTAGTATGTGAGGGAACTGAAAGGCGATTGCCTGCGTATCCTTTGCTATGGGATTGTCGGCTTGGCCATGCCCGCGCAAGCGCATCACCCGATTCGATCTGCGGGACGGCAGCGGCAACATGGGCCATGCAACGCACTCCGCATCGAAGGGGATATCCGCAGTCAAACAGCGGATGCCCACAGATCCAGACTCCGTCGAAGAGACCAACGCGCTCATACGTCGTTGCCTGCAGGGAGACAACCACGCCTGGCAGCAAATCGTCGAGTCGCAGCACCGTCGCGTCTACGGCCTTTGCTATCGTTTCACAGGCTCCGCTGGGAATGCGGAGGACCTGACACAGGATGTATTTCTGAAGGTCTATCGCAATCTGAAAACATTTGACGTCGAACGTGGCAGCTTTCATACCTGGCTGACCACCCTGACCCGGAATCTGCTGGTCGACCACTTTCGCCGCACCCGTGCCGAACAGACCACCCATTCCCTCGACGCCGGATGGGACGATCCAGAGGGACTTTCCTCGCCAGCGGAGAGAATTCAGGGGCAGGAGTCCGACCCGCTGCAGCACTGCATTGATCGTGAACTACAAACGCTCGTCCAACGGGCGCTGTTGCGGGTTTCACCGGAGTTGCGCGAGGCCGTGATTCTGCGTGATCTGAAAGATATGGATTACAAGGAAATTGCTGAAGCCTTGCGAATTCCTGAAGGAACCGTAAAGTCCAGAATTAGCCGCGGCCGCATGGAACTGGCAAGGCTGTTGGAACGTACTAAGAAGCAGGTGATGTAATGAAGGACCAGGATGAATTCGGAGCGAGGTTGACTGCGTCGGCTGGAAAATCCGCTGGCGTTCCATCCGGCCAGATCGACTGTGCCGCCGTCGAGTGGTTGTGGACCGAGGCCGCTGAAGGGACCTTGACAGACGCTGTTGCGGAGCAATTGCGCGCTCATACGGCGGAGTGCGCCTCCTGCCGCGAAAAGATTGGGCTTGCGCGCAGTGGTCGCGAATGGCTGCTGGTGCTGAAGCAGGAGCCGTTGGTTCCACCATCCGATCTGGTCGCGAAGATTCTGGCAAAGACCACCGGCGCGCCAGAGGCGGCAACACATCTTCCAGTGCCAGTCACGCCGAGTGTTCCCGCTGCCGTTCGCGTGCGCCATGAAACACCCCATCGCCTGTTTGGCCGCTCTTCCGCGCAAAGCCAGTCCGCCAGCATCGCTGCGGAAAGGACCGGCGACCATGAAGGGCGAGTGAGCGACGAAGGCCCATCCGTTGCGTCTCCGCCCGTCTGGCAACATACTTCCGTCGTGTTGTTGCGGAGAACGGTATTGGAACCACGCTTGGCGCTGGTTGCGGCCATGGCCTTCTTCTCCATCTCCTTGACGCTCAATCTGATGGGGGTAAGGCTCACGAACCTGCACGCCGCCGATCTGGAGCCGCAGTCCATGCGTCGAGCGGTCACTCGCCAATATGCCGAGGCCAATGCCCGCGTTGTGCGGTACTACGAAAATCTTCGTATCGTCTACGAAGTTGAATCGCGGGTCCATCAACTGCGGCAGGCGGCGGAAACCAGCCCACAGCCGGCGCAGACCGGCGGCAAACCTGCAAAACGATCTTCGAAGTCCAGCAGCGATTCCAGCAACGATCAAACGGAGTCGCATAGAGAAGGCCTGGCCTCCAACCCCGAAGCCCAAGGCAAGAAGCATGGGATGCGGCCAGAGCCCAAGCCGGTGACAACGGGCCCTCGGTTGGACGTAGCTTTTCACCAGTCGGCTTGGCGGTCGAGGTCGACCAAAAGTTGGATGGGCGACGCGTCGATCGATCCAACCTTCGCCCAGCCAGAGAGGGTGCTGGCCGTGCTCCAGTTTCCAGTTCGGCTCGCACCGCAGGCTGTTGCATGCATACCCACTCCCATTTGCTTTTCCATGCGTCGATTTTCCACGCAAGAAAGGAGATTGGCATGAATTGCGCGAATCATCCCGAAACTCCGGTTGCGTCCTACTGCCAATTCTGCGGGAAACCGCTATGCGCCCAATGCGCCCACAAAATCAATAACATCGTCAGTTGCGAGCCATGTCTGACGGCACGCGTCCAGGCAGCGGCTGGGGCCGTCTACGGTGTTCCTGTCCACGACGCCACAGGGTACCCGTACACATCCGGACCGCTTCCATCCGGCAGCGTACCGCCAAGCTGGGGCACGGAGCCCTGGATCGCCTTCATTCTGGGTTGGATTCCGGGCGTTGGAGCCATGTACAACGGGCAGTTTGCGAAAGCCCTGGCACATGTCGTCGTCTTTGCATTGCTGGTCGATTTCACCCATTACAATGGCGTGCTGGGTTTGATGGTCGCCGCATGGATCTTTTACCAGGTCTTTGACGCCTATCAGACCGCGATCGCTCGGCGCGATGGGCTGCCTCTGCCAAATCCCCTGGGACTCAACGATGTTGCGCAGTGGTTCGGTGCGAGAACGACTCCCGCCGCCAATCCTTGGGGCAGATACCCTGGCAACCCAAATTCCGCAAATGCGAACCCTGGGCCCGCCAGTCCCGGAACGCCGCCTGTTGGAACTGTGGGCGTGGCATCTGGGGAATTTATCCCTCAGTACGGCGTTCCTCCTGTGCCGCCCGTACCCCCCAGTCCAATCGATCCGACGGGGCTGGACTGGCGCAGCCGCGGGATACCCACCGGCGCGTTGGTACTGATCGTTCTAGGCATTGCTTTTTTGCTCGGGAATCTTGGCATTCTCAGCGACCATTGGCTGGGACGAGGTTGGCCCATCCTCCTGATCGCTTTGGGCGTCTGGCTAGTGATTCAGCGTAGCCAAATGCCACCGGCTGGAGGTGTGCGATGAACCGCTGGTATCAGATTCGTCGTCTGCGTGGCGCAGTGTTTCTCATACTTGTCGGCATACTCGCTTTGCTCAACCAGTGGAACATTCTGAGCTGGCATCAAAGCTGGCCTTTGTTTCTGATCGTCTTCGGTCTGCTGATGCTGGCCGAACGCGCCGCGTGGCCCGTGGATGCCCGCAATCAACAAGCGGCGCAAGGATATGTTTCGGGCACTCAAGACTCCGTGCCGGGTCAGTCCGCGCCACCCAGTGTTTCCGGCTCCGCTTGGACTACATCGCCGCCCTCCGCCGGCGATATCGGTGCCGAGCCATTCATCCAGCCTCATCCGCCAGCGCCGGAAGATTCCGGCAGAGAAGACCGGTAACGCCATGGGGATTCCTCCGCAGCCGCCGCTACCACCTCAACCACCTCCCCCGCAGTATCCACAGTCCCGCGCGCAGTGGAGGGCGCAGCGGGCGCAATGGAAGATGCAGTCCAGGATGCAGCGTGCCGCGTATCGCGGTTCTGCGCGCCGATCCATTGTAGGGCCGCTGTTCCTCATCGCGATCGGTATCTTCGCGTTGCTGGCCACGATGCACAAGATCAATGTCGCTGCCTTCTGGCAGTGGTATGGGCATTGGTGGCCACTCCTGCTAATCGGCGCCGGCGTGTTGCTGGCACTGGAATCGCTGGTGTGGGCGCGACACTCCCGCATACGCCTGGGTGGAGGCGTCGTCCTGCTCGTCATCGTGCTGGCGATTCTCGGGATTGCAGCTTCGCACAATCACATCAATTGGAGCTCGATCGGTGACCAGCTACAACTGGGCGACAACATCGATCTGGCCCAGATGTTCGGAAACAAACATGAAGCCAGCGAGCAGGTCGTCCACGCGTTGCCAGACAACGCGACCCTTGTCATTCAAAACGAGCGCGGCGATGTAACTCTGACCACCGGGAGCGACGATCGGATGCATCTAACCTTGGACAAAACGGTGTA
>JAJZIF010000331.1 GCA_021810735.1 Acidobacteriota bacterium | reverse complement strand
GGCGACGATTGCCGTCTCGGAGAGACTATGGCAAGCCGCGACCGGCGCTGATATTGCAGGCGGACGCGTTTGACGCGCATCCCTCCGTAACGGTGCTGCCGCTGGCCCAAGAGATTCATCCCACGCCGCTGTTTCGCGTGACCGTGCAGCCGAGCAGAGAGACGGGACTGCGCCGCGTATCTCAGGTGATGGACGACAAGGCGACCACGGTGCCGCAGGCGAAGATCGGCGCGCGCATGGGGTGCGTGGATGCGGCGACGATGCAGACGATCAGCAAGGCAGTGATTGGATTTTTTTGGGATTGTAAGGGTCGGGAACTTCCCTCCCAGGTCCGAGAATCCGGACCTGGGGCACCCAGATTCTGATTCTTTCCCCACTCAAGCCAACAGAAGGCTTGGGCGGGCCACCGTGCCTCGGGGCAAGATCGGCGCGCGCATGGGGTGCGTGGATGCGGCGACGATGCAGACGATCAGCAAGACAGTGATTGGATTTTTTGGGATTGTAAGGGTCGGAACTTCCCTCCCAGATTCTGGTTATTTCCCCCGCTCAAGCCAAAAGAAGGCTTGAATCGAGGGCCACCAGCCCACATCTACCTGGTATGGATTGACCGACAATCCGGCGTGAAGGCACGCGCCAATTCCGCAGATTTCAGGTTAAAATTCCACCCAAGCAGATTATTTATGGCAGGTGGGATTCTGTGAACATTTTGCTATTGTCCATGCCGGACTCGTTTGAGCACATGCCCTCGATCGTGATCCGGATGCCAAACGGAGCGTTGACGTCACTTGCGGGCAACGTGGATGAGCATCATAACGTGGCAGTCGCTGACTTGATCCTGTGCCAGCGAAGCGTGCGCAAGACGGTCACACGCTTGCTTGAGGAGCATGATCCGCAGTTGGTTGGGCTCTCCACCATGACGTTCCAGCGCCGCACCGCGGAACGCATCATCCATCTGATTCGCGAACTGAAACCCAATGCGAAGATTATCGTCGGCGGATATGATCCCAGCCTTGCGTCCGAGGCCTACCTCGCCATGCCGATTGACTTTATTGTGCGCGGCGAAGGGGAAATCACTTTCCGCGAACTGACACGCGCCCTGGAAAAAAATGGCGACATGCACTTTATCGCCGGCTTGTCGCATCGCCACCAAGGCAAGTGGATTCATAACCAGTTGCGCGCGCCCAGCAGTCTGGACAGCGAGGAGATTCGTCTGCCCAAGCGGAGCGCGCGAGTTTTAAAGGGTTACACCATGCTGGGGCGACAGGTGGATGTGATCGAGACGTCGCGCGGTTGCACCTTCGACTGCAGCTTCTGCTCCATCATTGAAATGCGTGGCCGCAATTTTCATACATACTCGTTCGACCGCGTGATTGCCGACATTCGAGATGCAAAGGCGCACGGGGCACGCACGTTTTTCCTGGTCGACGACAATATCACGCTGAATGTTCACCGCTTTGAAGCGCTCTGCAACGCAATCATCGAAGCGGGACTGCATACGCTCGACTATTTTGTCCAAGGCATGACTTCGGCCATCGCCAACCACGGCGAGCGGCTGGCTCCGCTGATGAAGCGCGCCGGATTCCGCTACGTGTTTCTAGGAATTGAAAATATCCTGGAAAGCGATTTGAAGCTGCTGCAGGCAAGCGCAAAAAATACGGCGCGATCGAACGGACACATCACCGGCAATGCCACGCTGCAAGCCATCGAATATCTGCACCGCAACGGCATGTACGTCGTGGGAGGGCTGATCGTCGGCAGCCCCAACGATACCGTGGAGTCGATTGAGGCGAACCTGGCATTTGCGCGCAAGTATGTCGACTGGCCATACATTCAGCATCCGACGCCCTATCCTCGCACCCCGATGACAGACGATTTTCGCCGCCGCGGCCTGATCGAACACGAGCGATTTGAAGAGTATGACGGCACCACCTCCGTCGTGAAGAATGAATACCTGTCAGCGGATGAGATCGAATACCTGCGCTGGAAGGCCGAACGCGGAATGAAAACGCGGCACCTGCCCTCGGTGTTTCGTCACGACCCATGGTTCGTTGCGCGCAATATGCTGGCCATGGCGGCGAACACCTATCGCGGCTCGAAACTTCGCACCGTGCTGGGGCTGGAAGACGATCGGCAGGCTTTCGCGCGATACAAACAGATCCGCCACCGGGAGCGCGAATACGTCTGATCCAGCAGCTTCTGCGCGACCATAGACGAGCTTTCAAATTTCCTGGATGCGACAGCGTATCTGCCCTGCTTTGCTTGCCACTTCATGCGTGCAAACGCCGCAAACGGTTTCGCCTCCAATGCAGTCTTTGCGCCGCTCGTGCGACACATGTTGGTTATGCCATAACTCTGACATGCTGCTTCGTCCCGCCCAACCGCGAAGATGCGCTCTATGTGGATCCACAACATTGGGGCAAACGTCTTGGCGCGGCCTGGTCTCGGAGAGACTATGGCAAGCCGCGGCCGGCGCTGATATTGCAGGCGGACGCATTTGACGCGCATCCCTCGGTGACCGTGCTGCCGCTGACCCAAGAGATTCATCCCACGCCGCTGTTTCGCGTGACTGTGCAGCCGGGCAAAGAGACGGGACTCCGCCGCGTATCGCAGGTGATGGTGGATAAGGCGACCACGGTGCCGCGGGCGAAGATTGGCGCGCGCATGGGGCGCTTGGATGCGGCGACAATGCAAGCCATCAGCCGGGCTGTGCTTGGATTTTTGGGGTTGTGAGGGTCGGAACTTCCCTCCCAGGTCCGAGAATCCGGACCTGGGGCACCCAGATTCTGATTCTTTCCCCACTCAAGCCAACAGAAGGCTTGGATGAGGCACCCGCCTTGCACTCACTCTTAATCTTTGCCGAATTCGACACGATGGGTTTATTCTCGTCGTCATTATGCGCAGACAATTCCTGATGCTCCCGACCTTGGCGGCGCTGATGATGGTGACCGCTGCAGTTTTCGCACAACAATCGACCGCTCCGAAGGGTAACGATAGAGAGGTGTGGGGCCCGGAGCCCCGGATCGTGACGCCGGGACGCACCGATGCAGAGCCTCCCTCCGATGCGATCGTGCTGTTCGACGGCAAGAATCTGGACCAGTGGGTTTCAACCAGCGACAAGTCGCCGGCGAAATGGATCGTTGATAACGGCGTGGTGACGGTGAACAAGGCTGCGGGAAATATCGAAACCAAACATACCTTCCGCGATTATCAGCTGCATATCGAGTGGAGAATTCCGACGGACATCACCGGCAGCGGGCAGGCGCGCGGCAATAGCGGCGTTTTTCTAGCCCGCACGGGTCCACGCAATACCGGATACGAATTGCAGGTGCTCGATTCGTACAACAACAAAACCTATGTCAACGGGCAGGCGGGCGCTATCTACAAGCAAAGCCCTCCGCTGGTGAATGCCAACCGCAAGCCTGGCGAGTGGCAGACCTACGACGTGGTGTGGACGGCACCGTTGTTCAACGGCGATGGATCGCTGAAGTCGCCAGCCTATGTCACGGTCTTCTTCAACGGCGTGCTGGTGCAGAATCATTTCGCGCTGTTGGGCAAGACGGACACACCCCAGCCCGTGTATCAGGCATATGACCGGTCGCCCATCATGCTGCAGGCGCATGGCGATCACAGCCAGCCGATCAGCTATCGGAATATCTGGGTGCGGGAGCTGCCGTAGCCACAGGGCGCGATGGGCTGATGCGCAGATATGGGCGAGGCAAATGTGTACATATTTTTCGTGCGTATAGAATGTATGTACAAAGGAGAAGTACATCATGGCCAAGCCCACTCAGCCCACAGGAAGCACCTTCACGTTTCGCATCGATCCGGACCTGAAGCGGGAGTTTCTGGCGGTCACGGAGACGGAGAACAAGCCGGTGTCGCAGGTCCTGCGGGACTTGATGGCGGCTTATATCGAGCGCAAGAAGCGGAGGCAGTTTGAAGTGGAAGCCCGTCGGCAGTCGAAGCTGATTGCCTCGTCGCCGGAGGAAGCGGAAGTGATGGAGTGGATCAGCGACGTGACCGACAGCGAGGGCTGGCGGTGAAGCGGGGCGATCTGGTGACGATTGCCGTCTCGGGCGATTACGGCAAGCCGCGCCCGGCGCTGATTCTGCAGGCAGACGCGTTCGACGCGCATCCCTCGGTGACGGTGCTGCCGCTGACTTCAGAGATTCATCCTACGCCGCTGTTTCGCGTGACCGTGCAACCGGGCAAGGAGACAGGACTGCGCCGCGTATCTCAGGTGATGGTGGACAAGGCGACCACGGTGCCGCGGGCCAAGATTGGCGCGCGCATGGGCCGCGTGGATGCGGCGACCATGCAGGTTATCAGCAAGGCAGTGATTGGATTTTTAGGGCTGTAAGGAATGGGACTGGCCCGCGATGCAGAGGGGCTTCAAGGAGCTTTCGTAATGGCAGATTTCATCTATCGCTTCCGCTCGACCCATGCGCTGCTGGACGGCTTCCATGAACTGGAGAAGCAGGAAATCTATTTCGCTCCGCCGAAGGAACTGAACGATCCACTAGAAGGCTACAAGGGCCTCTTTTGGAAAGGTGACGCGATCGTTTGGAAGAACTTTCTTCGGCACTATGTTCTCTGCCTGATGCAAGCAATTCTTCTGACACTGGAACACGGCGACGGCTACAACATTTCAGAGGACACCTTGCCAGCCGGGATGATTGACGACGACCTTCACCCCGAGGTGCGGAAGCTTTTCGACGCTATGTGCGACAAAATGCTTAGCGACGGCGAGCTCGCATTGCTTCCCGAGCTTCTGGAACAGCGCGCGTCGCCCATACGACGCAATGAGCTGTTGTCATTGCTCTGGCCTATCCACTTTCACCTTTTTAAGCTGGTGTGTACGATCCTCCAGCCGGAAGCGCCCTTTCACCCGCTTGATGCATTCTTTCGCGAACGCGAGCATCGTTCGCTGCGTCTAAAAGAATCGTTTGCCGCGGAAAGTGTCAACGAGTATGAGACAGGTGGCTTCATAGTTTAGTGTCTAATTTGTTCCGTCGCCGATGCAGTGATCGGCGGGTTGATCCATGCTGCGGTGGGTT
>JAJZIF010000330.1 GCA_021810735.1 Acidobacteriota bacterium | reverse complement strand
GCCAGTGTCTGCGACTACGATGCGCACACCTCGAATATCTGGCCGGTTCCACGCCCTGGAGGTACGAACCGCAAGCAGCAATCGGCCGCCATGGGGCATCGCATCCAACGCGTTGCCGATGAGATTGGCGAATAACTGACGCATCTCTCCGCTGAAGGCCAATAGCTCGGCTGGATCGCGGTAGCGTCGGACGACCTTGACATTGGTCGCGTTCAGTCGCCCCTGGTGCAATCCCAGCACAGAGTCCAGCAGATCGGCTGGATTGGTCGCGGAGGGACTGGAAGACTGCCGGTAAAAACGCAGAGTCTGCTGGGTGATGTGCGAGACACGGGCGATCTCCTGCTGCGCCATGTCGGCGTAATATCTCGAATCGGAATCGAGCGGCTGCTGATGCAACAGATAGAGCAGATTGGTGACGGCTTCCAGAGGATTGTTGATCTCATGCGCAATCGAGGCGGCAAGTTGTCCCGTGGCTGCCAGCTTCTCTGTTCTACGCAACAGTTCTTCCGACAGCTTCCTGTCTGTCGCATCTACAATCACTGCCCCAACCCAGCGGACCATAGGCGGCTGGGGTACGGCGTCGACGGTGCGCTGGGGCTCGTCGCCTCGCGGCTCGCCGGGTCGGTCACCACCTGTGCGTACCGGATACAAACTGGTGAGCCATATCCGCGGCGGACTGCTGGGCATCGTTGGCAGCTCGCCATGCAGTTCCACGTCGCGCGCAGGTGCTCCCGTTGTGAATACGTGCTCGATAGCGGCTGCCATTTCAGATCCAAGCGAGCCCGGAAAAACTTCCTGCACCGTGCGGCCCAGGTGATGCCCGATCGACAGATGGTCCATCTCCGCCAGAAATTGATTCATCCGCACGTAGCGCATCTTGCGATCGAAAAAAGCAAAGCCGATCGGCGCATTGGCCAGCATGGAATCCAGCAGGGCGAGAGTTTCGTTCAGTCCGGCGCGCTGCTCTTTCAGCGCCGCAACCATCGTGTTGAACGATCGCGTCAGCTCGCCAGCCTCGTTCAGAGAGCGGACCTTCAGCGGAAACACGTCGCTGCGCTCAGGATCGCGAATCAGCAGCTTCGTGCCGCGCAAAAGTCCGCGTAAAGGACGAGTCACGGAGCGCGCCAACACCAGCGAAAACAGAGCGTTGGCGGCAATTGCAAACAGGGCAAACAAAAGCGCCGAACGCAGAAGACTCGACAAGTCGACTTGATCTTCCGATGTGTCCGGATAAATCCAGGCCAGGGCGACGGGAGTGTTGTCGACGTCAATGTCCTGAACGGCCATCATCCCCGCGCTTCCGTTCTCGAAGATCGTGGCCGTGGAATGCAACCCCAATTGCCCGCGCTCTGCCGCGGACAAAGGCGGATAGCCTTCCTTTTCAATTTCGTCGCTGTAGGCCAGGGTGTTGCCGGAAAGATCCGTGACGCGAGCGGCGCGAATCGCGGGTGCACTCATTACATCGTCCAGGATCGTTTGCAGGTGTGTCAGGTGCTGGTCCTTCAGTTCCGCGGCGGCGGCGCTGCTCAGCACCCGCACCTGATAGGTAAGCCGGTCTGCTGTACGATGACGCAGGCTGTCCCGTTCCTGGTGGTATACGTACCCAAACACGGCCGCCACCAGCAGGCACTGCAACATTGCGGTGCCCAGAATGAGTTGCCCTCGAATTGTCCGTGGAATGAGCCGCGGCATAGGGGGTTTCATTTGATTGTATTGGAGCGCAATTCCGCTGGCGAATGGGATGCAGAGGTTTTACGAACTGCAGAAAAATCGGAAATTCCTTCAGTCGGGGAAGTTCTTGCGCAGACTGGCGGCAATCTGTGCGCCGTGGAAACGGCCATTTTCAATAAAAATTTCGTTGGTGCGTTTTCCGGCGACAACCACGCCCGCCAGATAGATGCCGCGAACATTGCTTTCCAGCGTCTCGGGATCGAAGGCCGGGGTGCGGTCCGCGCCAGTCAGGCGAATGCCGAGCGCCTCCAGAAAAGCAAAATCCGGATGATATCCCGTCATCGCGAAGACGAAATCGTTCTTCAGCGTCAGGCTTCCGTTCGGCGTGCGAAGACGCACGGAATCGATCATGATTTCTTCCACGATTGTTTCGAAGTAACCGTGGATTTCGTCGTGCGCGATGCGGTTTCCGATGTCCGGCAGAATCCAATACTTCACGTGCTTGTGCATGGCCGCGCCGCGATGGACCAGCGTGACCCGCGCGCCGTGCCGCCATAAGTCGAGCGCGGCAATGGCAGCGGAGTTCTTGCCGCCAATCACCAGCACATCCTGGTCGAAGTAGGGATGCGGGTCCTGATAATAGTGGAAGACCTTCGCCAGGTCCTCTCCGGGGACGCCGAGGTAGTTGGCGCGGTCATAATATCCCGTGGCGATGACCACCGCGCGCGTCTGGTAGGTGTGCGGACGTCCCGCCGCGTCGGTGCAGTGGATGGTGAAGTTGCCGGCCACTCCTTCCACTCGTTCGACATGCTGGTACTGGCGAAGCTTCAGCCGAAAATGCTGCGCCACCTTGCGGTAATACTCCAACGCCTCCTGCCGAGTCGGCTTCTGGTTCGGGCTGCTGAACGGGATATTGCCGATCTCCAGCAGTTCCGGCGTCGTGAAGAACGTCATGCCGGAAGGGTAATGAAACAGTGAATTGCACAAGCAACCCTTATCCACCAGCATGGCGCGGAACCCGGCATTCTGCGCGTCGATCGCGCATGCCAGCCCAGTCGGCCCAGCCCCAATCACAAGTACATCGACAGCCTTCGCCCCAGCATCGCTCATCCCTCTATTTAAGCATCTGCTTATGAGGAAGCCTCCACGGTGAGCTTCAAACCCACGGCGCGGGTGACAGCGACCAGCGTGGACAGGCGAGGATTGCCCTTGGCGGACAGCGCGCGATACAGGCTCTCGCGCTCCATTCCCGCAGCCTTGGCCACCTTCGCAATGCCGCCTCTGGACTCGGCAATGCGCCGCAGGGCAAGCAACAGCACGCGCGGTTCGTCCTTGTCTTCCAGTGCGGAGCGCAGGTATTCCGCGGCAAACTCCGGGTTGTCCCGAAGTTCACGCACAAGCGCCTCATCGTGAGAAATGCTGGCTGTCTTTTTCATGGCGTTGCTGTCCTTTTCATGTAGTCGGTAAGATGCGTTCGCGCCCGTTCGATGTCCGCCGCGTTCAGCACCACAAAGCTCTCCACCATCGTGGCTTCGTCGTAGCCGCGCTCCCGCTGCTTGATCTGCACATGCTGACGCACGCTGGCCGGCACGCCCAGAGAGCGAAACGCCTGCACCACCAGCGGCACGCCGCCCCATGCCGTCAGCGTTTCTTCCAGCGGCTCATCGTCAATCTCAAACAACAGCGGAGATTCGGTCGGCGAAGGCTTTCGGGGCGGATTCATGTCCACATCGTAACCGTTCCTCGCACCTGAAAGGTGCAGGAAAATAGACCATAGACACTCCTCATTTACCCCGCATCCTGCCACTCCACGCGGCTTTCTGGACATCGCATCAACTTGAACGCAATGTTATCCACGGATCAGGGTGAGACATGGGATCGTTCTTCGCTCTTACGCGTAAAATCCACGCTGCCGGATGACGCCCGCCACGCGATCCATCGCCAGCATGTAGGCGGCGATCCGGTTGTTCACTCCGTGGGTCTGCGAGTAGTGAACGACGTGTTCGAAGCTCTTGACGAGGATTTCTTCCAGGCGCTCATTCACCAGCTCTTCTTTCCAGAAATATCCCTGGCGGTCCTGCACCCACTCGAAGTATGAAGCAGTGACGCCTCCCGCATTGGCGAGTATATCGGGAACAATAAAGATTCCCTTGTCGGCCAGAATGTCATCGGCGACCGCGGTCGTGGGCCCGTTCGCGCCTTCGCAGACGATCTTTGCCTGCACCTTCGCCGCATTGCGGCTGGTGATCTCGTTCTCCGCCGCTGCCGGAATCAAAATCTCGCACGCCCTCGTCAGCAGATCTACTGCCTCCGCCGCCTCCGCTTCGTGAAACCCAACCACCGTGCCATGCTCCTCGCGGTATCGGCTCAGCGCGGAAATATCGATCCCGTTCGCGTTGTACAGACCGCCGTCGATCTCCGCAATCCCCACGATCTTGCAGCCGGCTTCCATCAGCAGTTGCGCTGCGTTCGAGCCCACATTGCCGAAACCTTGAATGATGATGCGGCAGCCTTCCACCGGCAATTTGAGATGGCGCAGCGCCTCCAGGCAAACCACGCGAACGCCGCGGCCCGTTGCTGCCCGCCGCCCCCGCGAGCCGCCCAGCTCGATCGGCTTGCCGGTCACCACGCTGGTCACCGTCTGCCGCATGTGCATCGAGTAGGTATCCATGACCCAGGCCATGGTCTGCTCATTGGTATTCATGTCCGGTGCGGGCACATCTTTTTCCGGGCCAAGAAATTCGATGATCTCCGCGGTGTAGCGCCGGGTAATACGTTCCAACTCGCCTCTGGAGAGCTTTTTCGGGTCGCAGATCACACCGCCCTTCGATCCGCCAAAGGGAATGTCGACCACGGCGCATTTCCAGGTCATCCAGCTGGCCAGCGCGCGTACCTCGTCGAGCGTCAAGTCCGGTGAATAGCGGATGCCGCCCTTCGCCGGCCCACGCGCGATGGAATGGTGAACGCGAAATCCAGTCATCAGCTCGATATGCCCATCATCCATTGAAACAGGGAAATGCACTATGATTTCGCGGCTCGGCGAACGGAGCACCTTCCACAAGTCTTCGTCCAGATTCAGCTTGCGCGCGGCGTAGTCAAAACGGGCGGCTTGCGCCTCCCATGGATTCATTTCCTGCGCGATCGTTATTGTAGCCATTCCATTCTCCATGACCGCCGACTTGATTTGCTCCCAGAGCGTATCGCGTCGGTCTTCACAAGCCATATTCCGGCCAAACCTTCGGAGTATAGGCCCGCCCCCTCACCCCCGGCAAGCGGGACTAACTAAAGGGGTGTGCGACATAAAAGTGGGAATCATGCGGCCCGGCGACCCTCCCAGTAATCCTCGAATTGGCCGTTGAGATGGCAGCAGCGGAGGGCGACGATGGC
>JAJZIF010000329.1 GCA_021810735.1 Acidobacteriota bacterium | reverse complement strand
GAACATTGTCGAGATGGAGCGGACCGGCGCGCTGGGTTTGCACCAGGAAATGCTGGCCCGCTACAAACCATCGATGCTGGAACTGTTGCGGCTGCCCGGCATGGGACCGAAGACGGTGGCGCTGTTCTGGGACGCGGCGCAGATATCGAGCATCGATGAACTGGAAACCGCGTGCCGCGAAGGGCGGCTGGACAACCTGCCGCGATGCGGACCCAAGCAAGTGGCAAAACTGCTGCAAGGCATAGCCGACTACCGCAAACATGCCGGAAGATTCCATCTAGACGATGCCGAGCTGGCGGCGGAGAAACTGACGGAATACCTGCGTAGTTTTCCTGGAATCGAGCGAGTAACGCCGGCTGGCTCACTGCGGCGAGGGCGCGATACGGTCGGAGACCTGGATTTTCTGGTGACGGGGCCGGCATGCGCGGAAGACAGAGTGGCGGCCGTGGTGGAACATGTGGCGGGCTATCCCCTCATCGCCGATGTGATTGGCAAGGGCCAGAACAAGGTGAGCTTTCGTCTGCGCCAGGGCTTGCAGGTGGACGTAAGAATGTTGCCGGAGAAAAGTTACGGCGCAGCGCTGCAATACTTTACCGGCTCGAAGCTGCACAATGTGACGCTGCGCCAGCGCGCATTGAAAATGGGTTACACCTTGAATGAATATGCATTGGCGAGGTTGGACGACGGCAGTGCGCTTCCCAGCAGCACAGAGGAAGAGATTTATGCGGCACTGGGGATGGACTGGATTCCGCCGGAACTGCGCGAAGACCTGGGGGAGATCGAGGCAGCCGCGCAACACCGGTTGCCAGTGCTGATCGAGCAATCTGACATTCGAGGCGATTTGCATATGCACACGAATGCGACGGACGGGAAAAATACGATCCGTGAGATGGCGGAGGCGGCGCTGGAACGCGGATACAGCTACATCGCCATCACGGATCACTCAAAAAATCTTGCCATGACGAATGGATTGGATGATGCGCGCGCGCTGGAACATATCGCGCGGATTCGCGCAGTGGATCGGGAAATGGCAGGCTCGATCCGAATTTTTCCAGGTATTGAAGTCGACATTCTTGTTGACGGAGCGCTCGATCTTTCCGATGATGTGCTGGCGCAGATGGACGTGGTGGTGGCAAGCGTGCATTCCTATTTCAACCAGCCCGCGAAGCAGATGACGGAGCGCATTCTGCGAGCCATTGAAAACCCGTTCGTGCGCATTCTTGGACATCCGACCGGACGGTTGTTGCTGCGCCGGGAACCGTACGAGTTCGACCTTGACGCGGTCCTTCGCCGCTCGGCGGAGCTGGGCGTTGCCGTCGAGCACAATGCATATCCTGACCGCCTCGACCTGAACGATCGCAATCTGCGGCGCGCAAAAGAGTTGGGCTGCAAAATTGTCGTGAATACAGACGCCCATCACACCTCGCACCTGGAGAAAATTCGCTATGGCATCCTTCAGTTGCGTCGAGCTGGCTTGCAGGCCGAGGATGTCTTGAACACGCGGTCAGCGGACGACCTATTGCAGAGGCTTCGTCCCCGGATTCTCTGAAACTTTGTCTCCTGATCCGGCCCGATTCCGAGTAAACTGCTTGCAACCATGAATACACCCGATTCGCCGCTCCCAGATTCGCGGACCCCCAATGTCGGTGCGCTAGAGATGGAGGAAATAGAGCCAACGGAACCCTGGCGTCCTCTTGTGGTTCCCGCGATTGTCGTGGTCGTTGGACTATCGATCGCGTGGGCATTGTTCGCTCATTTTGGGCGATCGAAGCCGGATGCATCCGGTGCCGTGCTGCGGGTCGTTGCGTACCCAGTCCAGGTGGACGCCGGGAATTCGCAGACCGGGCCTGGGTTGCCTGGCTTGGTTCCCGAGCAGGATGAGACGGTCCTACTAGTGCAGGCCAGGGTCACAAATATTAGCAAACAGCCGATAACGATCTTCGATCTGGTGTCGGATGTAAAGCTGAAGGGTGAAGCCAGCCAAAGCCTGGCAGCTTTGCCAGAGGACATCGATCGGTTCATGCAGCGGTTTCCTGAACTGAAGTCGATGAGCATGCCCCCCTTGGCGCGCCACCAAGTCATTGCGCCCGGACAGTCGGCGGAAGGCCTGATGATATTCGCGTATCCCTGGACGAAAGAGCAGTGGAGCCAGCACAAAGACGCGCAGGTCATCATCAGTTTTCAACAAGCACGCACATTGACTTTGCCGCTGGAATAGCGCGTATCGAGTCTATGCTTCGCATGCCAGCTGATGCGTCGCTGTGGTGGTCATCCGACCATAGAAATTGTCTGGCGCGCAATCTTGAACATGATCCGCACCTTTTGAACCGAAATTACGGGACGAAGGGTTTGGGCGCGTTTTTGGGTGCCGACAAATAGCCGGAAACTTGATCCTTTCCGATTTGATTGATGACAACCTCAAACAACATGGGTGGGTTGCCGGTATAGAACTGCAATGGCTCATCGAGATCGCGGTTCTTCTTCTCCACACGCTTGTCGTCTGAAAACACATACAGCGTATAGCGCGAATGTTTGGTGTCGGCCTTGCGCAGTTGCAGTTTGACGATTGAAACCGACATCGGCGGTTGCCCCTTGCGCAGGGTAAATTCAACGTAGTTGCGATCTCCCAGGTGCTTCAGATAGTTCAGTTGCTCGGAATTGGTCGCGATCAGGCCGCTCTGCACACCCAGGTCGCCAACCACGGCATGGAGTTGCTGTTGGGTGCTGGCCAGTTCCTGCCGGGTATGCACGACATCCTGCTTGACGCCTCCCACAGCGGTCTGCACGTTGGACACGGCGTGGGAAACAGCAGTGACCTTTTGGCTGGTGGCTGCTTCCTGCCTGGCGATACGTGCGTCGGAAAGCTGCTGTTGATGCAGTATATTTTGCGCGCGAAGCTCAATTTGCTGCTGCGTGATACCCAGTTTGGCTCCAAATTCGTCATTCGTCGCGCGCATCTGACGCCATATCTCCACCTGTTGCGCGTCGAGGTGCTCGACATGTTCCTGCGACTGACTCAGCCTGGTTTCGGTTGCATCCAGCCGGTTTTGCAGAAAATAACTCCACACCAGCGCACCGAGCGCGAGGAGAAGTGAAAGGCCTGCAATCAGGATCAATATGGCGGAATGAGATCTCTCGTCCCCGTACAAGTCATCTTCGGGCATTCCAAAGGCTCCTGTGCATTGCAAGACGGGTTAAAATATCTCGCGATTCAAAGCCAGTCGTATGCGACCGGCTGGCACACCCTAGGTTTTCACAAAACAATCACACGCACAAATGGATGCAAAGCAGTGGGTAAACCGTCGTCACCGATGCGGTGATCGCGACGTCTTTCGCTACACGGCTTGGTGACAGAGAGAGATGGCTGGGTTATAACGGAAAGTTGGGGTTATGGCCGAAACGAGGCACCGTAGCATGAATGCCAGGCTCGACAACTCGCGGCTAAGAGGAGCAGTTTCACTGGTCAAAGCAGATGGATGCTGAAGAAACGAAAATGACGAAGGTCATCGTCGCGCTGTAAGATCGTGATAGCCGGTCTTGCGCGAATCGCTGTTGGACCCTGCACATGAGAAAAAAGTAGTCTGGAGAACACGAACATGGCTATGACTGCCGCGGCACGCGGGCTGGAAGATATCGTTGCTTCCGACTCTGCAATTTGTTGGATCGATGGAGACGCGGGCGTCCTGGCATACCGCGGCATCGATATTCATGAACTGGCAGAGAAGTCGACTTTCCCGGAAACGGCCTATCTATTGTGGTTTGGACGTCTGCCTTCCAGCACGGAACTCGCGGAATTCAATCAACATCTGGCGACAGGCCGAGTTCTGCCGCCAGAGGTAGTGCGCCTGATCGAAGAGTTGCCGAAGGATGCCTTGCCGATGGCAGTCCTGCGCACCGCAGTCTCCGCGCTCAGCATGTATGACCCGGACCAGGAATCCATTACGCACGAAGCGAATGTGCGCAAAGCCTTCCGCCTGACCTCGCAAATCCCAATGATTATTGCGATTTTTGACCGCGTTCGCAAAGGAAAATCTATCGTTCCGCCCGACCCTTCGCTGAGTCATGCCGGCAACTTTCTATGGATGCTGAATGGTGAGAAGCCTTCCGCGACGGCGGAGCGTGCGCTGGATGTAGCCCTGATTCTGCACGCCGACCATGAATTCAACGCGTCCACCTTTGCCGCCCGGGTCATCGTTGCCACGTTGTCGGACATGCATTCGGCCATCACCGGCGCGATTGGCGCGTTGAAGGGATCGCTGCACGGCGGCGCGAACGAGGCCGTGATGCGCATCCTGTTCGCAATCGACAAGGCAGGCGCCGACCCGGTGGAGTATGTGCGGCAGATGCTGGCCGACAAGAAGAAAATTCCTGGCTTCGGACATCGCGTGTATCGCACAGAAGATCCGCGCGCGACGCATCTGCGACGCATGTCTCAGGACCTGGGGCGCGCGGACGGCAATCCAAAATGGTTCGACATGTCCCGTAAGATCGAGCTGTTTGTGAAAGAGGAAAAGAAGCTCAACGCCAACGTGGATTTTTATTCGGCTTCAACCTACACCACGCTGGGTATCGACGTCGATTTGTTCACGCCGATCTTCGCTGTCAGCCGCATTGCCGGCTGGTCGGCGCATGTGATCGAGCAATTCGAGGACAATCGGCTGATCCGCCCGCGCGCCGAATATACCGGCCCTGCCTACCCGAACAAGTATGTAGCCATCGAGAGCCGCTAGAACAACTTCCCCGCGTTTCAAGAGAAGGCGTCATTCTGAGGTCGGTCACTTAGACGACGCGACCGAAGAATCCACAGCGTACTGGCGGCGTCTATCCAGCGAATATTCTGTTAGCTCATCACTCCGCAGCGTAGCTTGCCCTGAGCAACGCCGAAGGGTTCAGAACGACACCTGGAAAACTCCGAGTAGCCTCGTTGTGAAACTGCTCTAAAAATACTAGCCAAAGATATTTGAAATTTTGAAACCAGGGGTCGCCTGTCCGATGATCTTGTTATCCCGACTAGAGCAAAGGGAGGCGACCGATGGAGAGGTTCACCAAGCTGTTTGGCA
>JAJZIF010000328.1 GCA_021810735.1 Acidobacteriota bacterium | reverse complement strand
GGTGCGGGTCAGGCTCTCCGATGTGCACAGCGGCCGCGTTTGGGATCAACACTTTCGGCCGCTGGAGAAATTGGAAGATGTGGAGTTGGAGAAGCGTAGATTGGAGTATCTCTACAGCGCCGGAGGTAATTGCGTGTTTCAGCGGCTTGATTCGTTCGAACAGGTTGAATTTCCCTCCGCCAATCTGGGCAGGGCTGAGGAATTTTTGCAGCCGGGGACCGAAGTTCCCGCAGAGTTTTTCGAAGGAGAGCCGATCAGCGTAGTTTTGCCTGACATTGTCGAAGTCCGCGTGAAGAGCACCACGCCTCCCGCACGTGCGCAGCAGGATGCAGGCCGGAAGGAAGCCACGCTCGAAAATGGCCTCGTCATACAGGTGCCGCTATTCGTTGGCCCGGGCGAAATCGTGCATGTCGATTTCAAGACCGGCCGGTACGTCGAAAGGGTTCGAGCGCAGCACAAAAAAGGTACATAATAGTAGTCCGGATGCGGAGGAGAGACCATGATCGACTTGCTCACCGTGCCCATGGAAATTCCGGACGAGGCCAATATCATCATTGGCCAGTCGCACTTCATCAAGAGCGTCGAAGACATCTACGAAGCAGTGGTGACGGCCTCACCGCATGCCAGGTTTGGGCTTGCCTTCAACGAGAGTTCCGGCGCGTGCCTGGTGCGGTCGGACGGAAACGATCAGGCTCTTCGGCAGGCGGCAATCCGGAACGCGCTGGCTCTGGCTGCTGGCCACGTATTTGTCGTGATGGTCCGGAAAGCTTATCCCATCAGCCTGCTAAATGCCCTCCGCAATGTTCCTGAGGTTTGTTCTATCTTCTGCGCGACAGCCAATCCGGTCGAGGTAGTGGTTGCGCGGAGTGAACAGGGCCAGGGTGTTCTCGGCGTCATCGACGGAAGCGCTCCGAAGGGTGTGGAGGGAGAAGAGGATGTAACCTGGCGGCATGAGTTGCTGCGCAAGACCGGTTACAAGCGATAACCGCCGAGGCTGTAGTCGATTCGGTTGTGCGGCACCGATGAGAATCAGAAACAGCGAAGGGTTGAGATCGAAGTTAGGAGTTATGCCTTTCGCTCCCACAAAGAGACGACCGGAGAAGGAGGTGCTTATGGCACTCGCCAGCTTAACTGAATATCTCGATGCTCAGAAGGTTGCATATCTTGTTATCTCCCACTCGCCCGCTTATACAGCACAGGGTATAGCCGGGCTGGCGCATATTTCGGGAAGGGAGTTGGCAAAGACTGTCATGGTAAAGCTCGACGGTCAACTGGTCATGGCGGTTGTCCCCGCCAAATATCACGTGGACCTGGTATCGCTGAGAAGAGGGACCAACGCAAAGACTGCGTCGCTGGCCACTGAAGATGAATTCAGGGATCGATTTCCTCAATGCGAGACCGGCGCGATGCCGCCTTTTGGCAATCTCTACGGGCTCCCTGTTTATGCCGATGACAGCCTGGAAGACGACAAGGAAATTGCTTTCAACGCAGGAACCCACAGAGAACTGATCCGCATGGCGTGGGAGGATTACAAGCGGCTGGCTCAACCCACCATCATCAGATTTGCCGCGGGACGAGCCGCTGAAGCCGCATAGGCAGGGAACGGGGAAAGCGGGACACAGAGTTTGTGATGGAGGAAAAAAGAGGAGAGTATTTTGCGGCGCGTATCTGGACTTTTTTGATTCCAGCAAGCAGAGGAAAGGTAATGCTATGACCCTTGCACTGAAGATTTCAGCATTTTCAAATGGCGGCGAGATCCCGAGGAAGTATACGTGCAGCAGCGCGGACATGTCGCCCGCCTTGAACTGGAATGGGGTAACGCCTGCAGCGCACTCGCTGGCGCTGATTGCGGATGATCCCGACGCGCCGAAAGGCACCTGGACACACTGGCTTGTCTGGAACATTCCCGCGCATCTGACATCGTTGCCGGAAGGCGTGCCAACGCGGGAGATCCTGGATAATGGCGCATCCCAGGGTACGAACGATTTCAATCGCATTGGATATGGCGGGCCCTGTCCTCCTCCAGGCAAACCGCATCATTACATCTTCAAGCTGTATGCTCTCGACACCAAGCTTGCCTTGCATGCCGGAGCCAGCAGGAAGGACCTGGAGCGCGCCCTGAGAGGGCATGTTCTGGCTCAGGCTGAATGGGTGGGCGTTTACAAGCGTTGACATGATCGAGACAGACGGGCGATGTAGATATCATTTTGCGGCATTTTGCAGCGACGGATGAAAAAAGGCGGCGCGGCTGCCGGTAGGCAATCGCGCCGCCTTTGGATTTTAGCGGCCGTTATTGTCCCAACTGATACTTGAGAACAGCCAGCGAGGTTGCATAAGCATAGCGCGCATTGACAACGTCAATCTCCGCCTGTGTTTGCGCCAACTCCGCCTCAGTCAACTCCACAATGCTGCTCAGGCCGATGTCATAGCGCCTCTTGGAAAGATCAAGAGCCATATTTGACTGGCTGAGCATCTCCTGGGTGACGCCGATACTGTCAAAGGCGTTTTGGGAGTCGAGCACGGCGGTGCGCACATCGCGGGCAATGTTGTCGCGCAGACTGCGAATCTGCTGCTGCGTGGCGTTTGCTTGCAGCCGTGCCGCGCTCGCGCGCGCGTTGTACAGGAATCCGTTGAAAATGGGGATACTGATATTTGCGCCGACCGCGCCGTACCAGGATGACAGTATCTGATCGGAGCGAACGGGTGTGCCACCGACGCTGGCCAGCGCGGAAACGGTAGGCATCCAGAGATCGCGCTCGGCCTTGCTGTATTGCATATCGGAGGTGAAGTTTTCGTTGAGAGCCGCGAGGTCGGGCCGTGCGGTGAAGGCCTCACTCACGAGCGGCGCCGCATTCTGTGGCGGCGGAGGAGGATTGGCGGGCGTCTGGTCGACGAGGATGTACTGCTGATCTTTCTCAGAGCCCAGCACGTCGTTAAGGGCCGCCATATCGTCCTGGGCCTGGTTCCGCGCATCGATCAGCATAAGCTTGGCCTGCGAGAGTTGCACTTGAGCAAAACTCAGGTCGACGTCGGAACGTAGTTTGGCTTTGGCTAGTGCATTAACCTGCTCCTCGATTGCCAGGCGCTCATTCACGGTCTGCTGCGCCACGCGGAGAACCGCCTGTGCAGTGAGCGCCTGATAGAAGGCCTGGTCCACCATGAGGGTGATGTCCTGCTCGGTGGCAATCTGGCTTTCGAGCTGCGCCCGCGCGTGCGATCGGGCGCTGAGGGTGAGATTGTGGGTGCGGCCGAAGTCCGTGATCAGCTGGTTCACTGTCAGGCCTCCTGCCGCGCGATTATAGATGGAGGGATTATTGATGAAGCCGGCGGTAATGCGGCTGTCGTGATGCGAGCCTACGGCTGTCATATCCCCGGTTACCGTGGGCATATAAGCGGAACGCGCTTCGCGAACGACCTGATGCTCCTCCAATGCCAAGAGGTGCGCTATGGTGACGTGCGGGTTGTTCTTGATGGCTAAGCGTTCGGCCTCGCCGATCGTAAGCCTGGGTAATGGCAGCGGTGGCGGAGGTGGGGCAGTGGGTTGTTGTGCGGCGCTGGTTGCCACCAGCATGAGGCCGGCGGCCAGCGCTCCTATCAACTTTCTCATCCGTTTACTCCTTGTGCCTTCTGACCACGATTGCGATACACGATCAGGTAGGCGGCGGGCACGATGAACATAGTCAGAACTACGGATACGAGCAGTCCGCCGATCACAGCGCGCGCCAAAGGAGCATAGAACTGACTGCCTTCTTCCAGGGTGAATGCCATGGGGAGCATGCCCAGGATGGTAGCGAAGGCAGTCATCAGGATAGGACGAAGGCGGATCCGGCAGGCCCTGCTGACGGCTTCTGCGACAGGCAAACCGTGGCTGAGTTGGACGCGGGTGGCGTCGATGATCAGGATGGAGTTCGAAACCACGATGCCGGTCATCATGATGACGCCCATGAGCGACATCACGTCGAGAGTGGTGTGGCTCAGGAGCAGAATCAAAATCACGCCCATAAGTCCCGGCGGTACAGCCAGCAGAATGATGAAAGGATCGATAAACGAGGCAAACTGCGCCATCAGAATGAGGTAAACAAGGACAACTGACATGATCAAGCCGATGCCGAAGGCGAGGAGCGACTTGTTCATGGCATTTACCGAGCCGCGCATCGTGACGCGCTCATTTGACGATACTTTTGTGGTCTTGATGATATGTTGCACATTCCTGGCCAGGAGGCCAAGGTTTTGTCCCTTCGGGGAGACATAGACATCGATGACGCGAATAAGCTGGTAATGGGTTACTTCGCTGGGTGAATTTTCATAACTAATTTTCGTGACAGCGGCAAGGGTGGTAACCTGCTTGCCATTTGCGGATCGCAAGGGAAGTTCTTTGAGATCGTTCAGGGTCGTGGTGTCCTGAATGGGGAACTGGACAGCCTCGATGTAGTTATTTCCGCTGTTCGGAGCGACCCAGTAACTTGGCGCAATCATGCCGTTTGAGTCGAGACCGGTAATGACGTCCGAGACCACCTCGTTCGAATTGAGGCCCATTCGTGCGGTCATGGGGCGGTTGATTTGAACTTTCAGGGCCGGATAATCCATATCCTGCGGGATGAGTACAGCGCTGACATCGCTCAGCTTGCGAATCCGCGCCGCAAGTTTGAGAGCGGTATTGTAGTCAGCGTTCAGATTCATCCCTTCCACCTGGACGTCGAGAGGAGCCGGCATACCTTGATTCACGGTCGCACTGATGAGGCTTCCGCTTGTTATGAAAGTGGACAGCTCTGGCAGCTTGCTGTCTATCTTGTTACGCAGCAGCTTGATGTAGGTGCCTGTACTCTTGCTGTGATGCTTTTTCAAGCTTACGTCGACAAAAGCCGTACTGTCGTCAGAGTTGGTGGTATACATCGATTCGAAACCGTCCGATAGGCCGATGTTGGCCACGGTCATCTTGAGGTCCTTTTTCGGAATAACCTCGTGTACGACATTCAAGAGGCGCTTAATATAGGCCTCGCTTACTCTTAGCCGCGAACCCACCGGTGTCTTGACATTGATAACGAACTGCCCAGCGTAAGTCGACGGGAAAAACCCTGTCCCCAGCTTG
>JAJZIF010000327.1 GCA_021810735.1 Acidobacteriota bacterium | reverse complement strand
AAGAACCGCGGAGATATCTGGATCTGGTATTCCAACGATGCGCGGCATCTTCCGGTGCAGGTGCGCGCCCATTTATTCTGGGGAACCATTACGATGCGTTTGACACATGCCGCCAATCAGTGAACCAGGCACTATCCGCTGAAAAAAATCCTCTTCACGCCCTGGAATCAGCGCTTGGGCTGAATAGTGGCCCCATTCAATAAGAAGCTGCTGAGCCCGAGTGTGTCGGTGCGATAGACGCGGACGCGCGCAGCTCCCAGTTCATCGAGCACGGACATCCGCGGATGGCCGAATGGATTGTGACGACCAACCGAGATCACAGCGAATTCAGGATGAACGGCGGCCAGAAACGATGGAATGGTGGAAGTATTGCTGCCGTGATGACCCACCTTCAAAAGCCCTGCCGCCAGCGGTTCGGTCGCAACCATCCGTTCTTCCACAGGAGCTTCCGCATCTCCTTCGAGCAGTGCGGCGGTTTTTTCGTAACGCACGCGCATAACGAGTGAATCGTCATTCGACGCGCTTGGTCCGGGGTGATACATTGCAGCCGGCGCAAGAATTCGCACATGAACGCCTCCAAAAAGAATGCGTTCGCCGGCCGCCATTCGCTCCACCGGAATCCTCTCCTGCCGGGCCTGCGCCAGCAGGGCGCGATATTCCGGAATCATCGGATTGTTGCCCACCCAAAGGGCCTTCGGATGAAAATTTTTTAGGACAGCCGGCATGCCGCCCATGTGGTCGCTGTGCGCGTGGGTAAGCGCCACGGCGTCCAATCTGCGAATGTGCCGCCACCAGAGATATTGCGAGACAACATCCTCGCCGATATCAAATTGCGAATCTCCCGTACGCGGGCCGCCAATCGGGCCTCCCGCATCTACCAGCAGGGTATGGCCATCGGGAGTGACAATCAGCAGCGAATCTCCCTGGCCTACGTCGATCGCTGTCACCTCCAATGCGCCGCGGTAACGGGTCATGGGAACAGGCCACAGCACCAGCAGCGAGCCAACAAGAATCGCGGCCAGCGCAACTGTCCGCCAACGGCGGGAAATCCGAACCATCCACAGTGCGGCAATCCAGGCAGCAGCAAAACAGAAGACAGACCACGTGGGCGGGTTGGGAGTGCGCAGGCCCGAAGCCGCGAGATTGCCAAACAGGTGAATCAGCCAGGAGATGGCGTGCAGCAGCAATGCCGTCAACGATCCACTTGGTACTGCCAAAGCAGGATGAATGCAGCCCAGCAGAAATGTCACTAAAGCCAGCGGCAGCATGAATGCCAGCAGCGGCAGGCCGAGCAAGTTCGCCGGCAGAGCCACCAATGTGATGCGATGGAAATACACGGCCATGGGCAACACCATGACCAGTTCCACCACAAATGCCACAATCAACGCCTCGGTACCTCGCAGTCCCCAGCGCACGATCCCAAACGGCAAGCGCCACGCCCAACGGGGTCCAACAAGATATCGCAGCCGCTCCACATACATCCGTAACGCTACACGCATCTGGGCCACGCGTGGAGGCAGAAAAGGGTCGAGGCGAAGTTGCCTGGGCAATCGAACGCCTCGCAGGTAAGGCGCCAGCGTGGACTCGATCAGAGGCATGGCGACGCCCGCGATCGACAGCACGGCGAGGAACGTCATCTGGAAGCTGGCGTCAAATAGCGCCGCAGGATTGTGGGCCAGCACGCCCACGGCGGCGATTCCAATGGCATTCAGAGCGGCCCGTTCGCGGTAGAGAATACGGCTGAAGAGATAGACGGCGCTCAGCCACAGGGCGCGTTGGACAGGCGGAGCGAAGCCCGTGAGGAATGCATAGGGCAACGCGAGCGAGATTGCCGCCAGAGTGGCCGACATCTGCCCCATGCGCAGCTTGCGCGCCAGCCAGAAAATCAGGCCGATCACAATGGTAATGTGCAGGCCGGAGACTACCAGCAGGTGAAAGGACCCTGTGCGTTCAAAGGCGTTCCGCATGGAGTGTTGCAGGCGGGCGCGATCGCCGAACAGCATGGCGCTCAGCACGCTGCTGTCCTCCTGCGTCAAGCGCAGCCATTGCGGTAGCCATCGATACGATGCGCTGACGCTTGCAATCCGGTCCAACCGCGTGCCTGCCCATGTTTGCGCCGCCGTAGCCAGGCATGCAAGGGTAGGACGCTCTCTCGCATCGTCTACGTGGATCGCGCTCGCTTCCACTCCGCCAAGGACCGCAATGCCATGCTGGGCAAGATAGGCTGGATAATCCCACGCTCCGGGATCGAGGTACTGCTCTGGCGTATGGAAGCGCAGCGCCAGGTTCAGGCGCTCGCCACAGCGCGTCGGTGGCAGCACTTGTCCAGGAGAGGTGTAGATATTCAGCCGCAGGCCGCCAGCCACGGGGGCCTGCCAGTCGGCCTGCGCGTTGAACTCCTCCACATGATCCAGGGAGAGATCGATTTGCTGTGTCTGCTCTGTTTCATCTTGCCGCCCATAGGGGTAGGCTCGCGTCTCTGTGCGCGCGGAGCGGATCGCGGTTACCGTTCCGCTGACAGTACGCTGGAGGCCGTCGGCAAGTTGAGTCAGAGCCGCGGAGGCCGGGTGTACGGGGGCCACAAACGCGCAGAATTGTCCCGCTGCAAACCAAAGCAGCAGCAAAGGCAGCCACAGAACGCGGACGGCTCGCCGCACCGCCACCAACACAATCACGGCTGCCAGCGCAACACCCAGTAAGGGGACCAGCGGAGGATGCCAGACCCAGTGCGCATCCAGGATTCCAAGAGAGAATCCAGCCGCTGCCAACAGCATAGGCGCGTTAGCGAGGGACAGCCGCTCCAATCGAAGTCTGTGCCGCGTTGCCCGGAGGGGCGCTGGCTGATACCCGCGCAGTCTTCGTGTGGGCGGTGCTGTCTCCGTTGGGGGTGCGGACAGGGTCATGATGGAGCCTGCGAACGTGAAGCAGTTCCACGGTTACTATACCCCGGTAGAGAACGCCGTGGTGCAGCTTTTCTTAACGGAAAAGATCGAGCGAAACTCCAGTCTCGCTGGATACACCTGCGATGGAGCCGCTTTAGCGCTCGAGCGTCGCGATGGTTTCCATGTGGTAAGTTTGCGGAAACATGTCGACCAACTGCAAGCGACGGAGGCGGTAGCCGGATTGTGTCAATGCGCCAAGATCGCGACCCAACGTGGCTGGATCGCAGGAAACATAGACGATCTTGCGCGGGTTCGACCGGGCCATCAGATTGCATGCCTCGACGCCTGCTCCAGCGCGTGGAGGATCGAGCAAAATAAGATCGGGTGCAGGCTCTTGCCGCTGCAACGCCTGTTGAAGAAAGGTCAGCGTATCGGATTGGATTTCTTTCGCGGTTGCCCCGGTGGTTGTGGAGTGATGCAGGTTCTGACGCAGATCCTTCAGTGCCGAAGGGTTGGATTCGACTGCGATGACGCGCTGAAACCGCTCCATCAGCGCCAAAGAAAAAAGTCCCACACCGGCGAAGAGATCCCAGGCGCATGAACCGCATTCGTCGTCTATAACAGCGGCCACGAATTCGTCGACAAGCGTACGATTCACCTGAAAGAACAATCCCGCGCCTACGATATATTCTCGTCCGGCCACACGAAAGTTCACGTGTTGACGACCCCATTGCAAATGGGGTCTGGCCGTAGCAAGTTCCCCTTTCTCAACCGCGAGCACTTGTGCGCCACTCAATTGTGAAATTTCCTTTTGCAAATTCGCAAAGAATTCTTTGTACCTGATCAGTTGGGAACGCGAGTGGCGGCTGGTCCACATCGTCATGAAGAGTTTGGACTCATCGTGGTTGGTAAAGATTTCCACCTCCTGCGTATCCGCAGGGAACGAACCTCGCGCGCCGAGCGAATGCAGGAGGCCAATGCAGTGCTCCAACAAAGGCGCAGCAATTGGGCAGCGATCGATTGCCGTCATCCGATGCGATTTCGCCTGACGATACCCGATGGAAAATTCCGGCTTCGTTTGCACCTGGAGACGAACTCTGTTGCGATACCCCAGGGATTCGCCAGCGAGCAACGATACAGGCGGCAGCTCGCGGACGCCGGCACGGGTAAGGCTTTCCACCAGCATTTGTTGTTTCAGATCCAGCTGATATGGATAGACGCTGTGCTGCAAATGGCAGCCGCCACAGGTTCCGAACCACGGACAGGGCGGATCCGCGCGAAACTCGGAGACTTTCGCAATTTCGCGTGCCTCGCCGATGCAATAGCCGCGATGCTGTTGGGTAATTTCGACTTCCACGACTTCTCCGGGCAGCGTGAAAGGCACAAAGACGCTCATGCCGCTGCGAGCATCCGAGTCCACTGGAACCCGCGCCAGACCCTGACCGCCGTAAATGACCTTCTCAATCGTCAGCTTCATATCTGGCGCATGTAGAACAGGCTCAGGCGAGGAAGATTGTTCTGCTGGAATAAACAGCGACGGAGAAACTGTTGTTCAATCTGCCGAATCTGCATGGTCTGCAAACGGCTGCGATAGGGAGCCAGTTCCCGCGCCGACTGCTCGCGCAGGGCAAGCATATTTTCCGGCGGCGTGAATGCCTGCAGCACAGCAAACAACTGGTCTTCCAACACGAGCAATTGCTGTTCAAGAGATTCCGTGGAGAACGCACGGTTGCTCTCATCGTTCTCGCTTTCCATGGATGCTGCTATTTCTGCCAGCCTGCGGGACATTTCAGCAAACGTGGGCTGCGCGTTTTCAGGGGTTGTACAGCCTTGCAGCAGGGCAGCGTTCTGGCGTAAATACGCGGCGATTCGGGAGGTCTCAAACCCAGTTTCCTCTGGCGTCGGCGCCTGTTTACGGAGAGCGCCGGTTGCCGCTTCATGCATGTCTTCCACCGCGCGAAGAACTTCCTGCGCGCAATAGGCAAGCCCATTGATGCGACGCACGCGTCCCTTGGCACGCCGCGCAGCATACTTTTCAAATGTAGCGTCAATCCCTGCCAGGACTGCTTCCAATGGAAACCCAGCTTCCTGCCACATCGCGATCAGCGACCAGTCCAGCGTGGACAGCATGAGCAGCGTGCCGCGCCGGCGCTGGAAGTGTTCTTCGATCTCCGTGTAGTAATTGAAATAGTTCTGCAAGGGTCGGCTTATGCCT